>CAYZUV010000164.1:0-5193 GCA_964481245.1 uncultured Pseudomonadales bacterium | reverse complement strand
ACGAGGCGGCGGTGGGTCGAGGGGCTCGAACGAAGGCAGGGCTCACCGGGTTTTCAGTCTCGAATTTATTGTTTGGCAATGAACCAGAATCCTGGGAGCAAGAGACCTCGAGGCCCGATCGAATTGCTTCGGCTCAGGACATTATGATTGCTGGACCCATTGGCAGTGCAGCCTTTAACAACGAGTTTGGCAGGCCGAACCTTGCAGGTTATTTCCGGGTCTTCGATATGGTCCACGAGGGTCTTCGCTGGGGTTATCACAAACCCATCATGTTGGCTGGTGGTATGGGTAACATCCGCAAGGAGTGGGTGGACAAAGGTGAGATGCGCGCGGGTGATGCCCTGATCGTGCTGGGTGGTCCGGCAATGTTGATTGGCTTGGGGGGCGGAGCCGCAAGCTCTAAGGCGTCCGGTAGTGGAGATGCAGGCCTTGATTTTGCGAGTGTGCAACGGGGTAACCCAGAAATGGAACGACGTTGCCAGGAAGTCATTGACCGCTGTTGGCAAATGCGAGACGACAATCCCATCGTGTTTATTCACGATGTGGGCGCTGGTGGACTCTCAAATGCGTTGCCAGAGTTGGTTAAGGACGGCGGATGGGGCGGTCACTTCGATTTGGATGCCATTCCTTCGGCCGACAAGGCTATGAGCCCGCTTGAGATCTGGTGCAACGAAGCGCAAGAGCGATTCGTTTTGGCGGTCCGTCAAGAGGATGTGGCTCGATTTTTAGCCATTTGCGAGCGCGAACGGTGCCCTGCGACGGTGGTGGGCGTTGCTACAACCCAACCCCAATTAACTGTGGATCATGCGGCATCTGAGCAATCGCCTGTGGATGTGCCCTTATCGTTGATATTCGGTAAGCCGCCTCAGATGCACAAGCGAGTGCCAGGCCTTAAATCGCGCGAAGCGAGCAACCCCTTGCTGACGGAGACCCTTGAGTCGCTGACGCACGCCGTATTGAGACACCCCACGGTTGCCAGCAAACGGTTTCTGATCTCCATTGGCGATCGCACCGTCGGTGGTCTGACCGTCCAAGATCAAATGATTGGGCCGCGGCAGGTCCCATGCAGCAACCTTGCGGTGACGGCGGCGGGGTTTCAGGGTTACCAGGGCGAAGCGATGGCGATGGGCGAGCGCACACCGCTTGCTGTGTTAGATGCGCCGAGTTCCGGACGCATGGCGGTAGCCGAGAGTTTGACGAATCTTGTATCTGCGCAGATTGGGGGACTGGACCGAGTGAAGTTATCCGCCAACTGGATGGCAGCGAGCGGGTTTGGCTCTGAGGACGAAAAGCTTTACGCGACTGTTAAGGCCGTGGGCATGGACATGGCACCAGCTCTAGGGGTCTGTATCCCTGTGGGGAAGGACTCGATGTCCATGAAGACGGTTTGGCAAGAAGAGGGCAGCAGGGGAACCGTGGTGTCGCCTGTATCGCTCATTGTTTCAGCATTTGCGCCAGTGCTTGATGTCAGGCACGTGCTAACGCCCGAGCTGAAGGCTGCAGGTCATGCGCTCTTGCTGATTGAGCTAAACGAATCTCAATGCCGCCTGGGCGGGTCTATCGCCCAACAAGTGAGTGGCGCGTTGGGGGGCGTATGCCCGGACGTGCAAGATTACGACGGGTTACGCGCACTCTGGGATTGGCTCCAAGATCAGCCTGTGCGACAGCGGATCCATGCGCTCCACGATCGTTCGGACGGTGGATTGATCGCTAGCCTGAGCGAAATGATGTTTGCAGGCGGATTGGGCGTAAATCTACAGGTGCCAGATGCTGAAGCGCCTCTGGCATTTTTGCTCAACGAGGAATTGGGCATCGTGATCGAGGTTGAAGCAGACGAGGCCGAAGCCTTCCAACGTGAGGGACGCGAGCGCCACCTCAAGGTCACTCCTTTAGGGGAAGTCTCGAGTAAGGCCAAGTTGGTCGTTAAACATCAGGGCGCTGTGGTCCTCGATGAAGAGGCTGCCTCCTTGAGGCACAGTTGGTCCTCTGTTGGCTATCAAATTGCCAGGCGTCGCGATCATCCGGAGGCGGCGGCCTCGGAATACGCGCTGGAGTCTGCTGAAGCCTTACCCTCGCTCACACTTGATGTGCGCCCAGCGCTCACTCAGTTGAAGCCAAAGCGCTTTGCTAACAAGGTGAGGCCTAGGGTGGCCATCTTGAGAGAGCAAGGCGTGAACAGTCAGTCGGAAATGGCTGCCGCATTTATCCTCGCAGGGTTTGATGCATTCGATGTGCATATGTCCGATCTTATTTCGAGGCAAAAGTCACTTGGGGACTTTCAGATGCTCGCTGCCTGTGGCGGATTTTCATATGGCGACGTCTTGGGCGCAGGTACGGGTTGGGCACAGTCGATCTTGATGAATGAGGCTGTGAAGGCCGAGTTCCAACGATTTTTCAATCAAAAGAACACATTGACGTTGGGCGTCTGTAACGGGTGTCAAATGCTCAGCCAATTAAGAGCGCTCATTCCGGGTGCGGAGTCGTGGCCCTCTTTTTTGCGAAACACCTCTGAGCAGTTTGAAGCCAGGTTCTCGCAAGTCAAAGTACTCGAATCGAACAGCTTGGTTCTGCAGGAGTTGGCGGGTTCTCTGCTTCCGATTGTGGTCTCACATGGCGAGGGGAGGTTGGTCCCGAATCTCGCTGATGTAACGACCCTTGCTGATCAAAAACTGGCGGCGCTCGTCTATGCTGACGAACATGGTGTTCCAAGCATGACCTATCCGATTAACCCCAATGGCTCGCCTGGCGGCTTAACCGCAGTGACGTCTACCGACGGCCGCGCACTCGCAATGATGCCGCATCCCGAGCGAGCATTTCGTTCGGTGCAGTGGTCTTGGAAGCCGCCTGGGTTGAGCGACTACAGTCCATGGTTTTCGCTCTTTCTGTCGGCCGCAAAATTGTTTGACTGAGCGTAAGGCGGGTCGGAGGCTAACTGCGTTTCGTGAGTGGTTGGACCACGCGCTCCCTGCAGGGAAAAGTCCCTTTTTCTCGGTCAGCGAGATAGCACTTTAGGGTGTCGGTAACGACCGGAAAAGAGAGCTCATCCCATGGAATTTCATCTTCAGAGCATAGCTTAACGGCTAAGCTTTCATCGCCGGCAAAAAAATTCAGATCCGCAAGCTGGGCGCGGTAGAACATATAGACTTGGGAAATGTGGGGTAGGCTGAAGAGGGTGTAAAGCTCAAGCGAATGGACTCGGGCGTTGGCTTCTTCCATCGTTTCTCTCACGGCGCCATCTTTAATGGACTCGCCATTCTCTAAGAAACCCGCTGGTAAGGTCCATTTGCCTTTGCGCGGTTCGATGGCGCGCTGACACAAAAGAATCTGATCTTCAAAACAGGGCAAGCACCCAGCAATAATGCGCGGGTTGTCGTAAAAAATGTGGTCACATTGGGTGCACACGAATCGCATCCGTGTATCACCCTCTGGGATGATGTGTTGTGTGCGCTCGCCGCACCAGCCGCAATAATTCATGAGCGGAGTATAGGGATGAATCGGATGAAGTCACAGGGGCCATAACCGAGCCCCCGAGGGCGAGACGGCTTGGGACGAAGCACAGGCCTCACTATTGTTCTTCGAAGGTTGTTGAACATGTTGCTGAACCTGCGATCCCAGCAATCGACGTGACGGCCTATTGAGACCTGATGCGAGGGAAGGGGTCCAAATGGTTGGCCAAAACAGCAGATTCCGCTGTTTGCGCTAGGCGATTAAGCAAGGCGGGTATTCGATCTGAGGGGGCGTTGGATGTTCATTGCATCAACGGAAATTTTGAGTGAGGGAGATGGCGATGAGTTCAATGATTGAGGCTATTGAGGCGGCATTGCGAAACTCAGAGTCGCTTGCGCCGCCAGTGTCGCTGGCTGACTGTCCGCTGGCTGTCGTCATGGTGCTGATTCGAGAAGGATCGGACCCAACGTTGATTTTGACCCAACGCACATCGAATCTGAGCAGTCACGGCGGTGAGGTTGCCTGGCCAGGGGGGCGTGTTGATCCTGAAGATGCCACGCCCTGGTCGGCGTGCTTAAGAGAAACCTTTGAGGAAGTTGGTGTTCCAATGGAGGTTCCCAGACTGCTCGGGGTATTGCCAGGCGAGGTGTCCAAGTACGGATTGTGGGTCACGCCTTACGTTTGCACGATGGCTGAGGATCAGCCACTCTTGCCGAATCCTGATGAAGTTGCTTCGGTGTTTGAGGTGCCTTTGTGCTGGCTAAACGCGCATCCACCGAGAGAAGTAGAGCGTTTGGATCGACACGGACAAACGCAGTGGGCACCGGTCTATCATTATGAGGGGTACCGGATTTGGGGCTTGACAGCGTTGATCCTGGCCTCCCTTTTGCGGGTCTGTCGCTCACCTTGAGGTTGCAGGAATGCGGGTAGATCTGGGCTTAGGGGAGCGGGCTCAAACTCGCCTTGGTCAGCGCCGCGTCATCAGGCCAAGATACGCTTGAGAAAGGTTTGAAATTGTTCCAGCAAAATCAAGTAAATCGCGTGTAAAAGGATTCGCTTCATCGAGCCTAGAGTCACCAGCTTAACAAGCCTTGAGCTGCGCCTGGATGAAATGCGAGAGATCGTGACCCCACTGGGTGGGTGGTGGTTGCGAGCCATATACTCAGAAAAAACAAATAGTTGTTGAAGGTCGTTGGAAAAGGCCCAAGCGGATCTAGCGATGGATTGCCGTCACAGGGTCGTGAAGAAGGAGAGTAGGTTTGATTTATCGATTAGGGCAATGGATACCCGAATGCCACGAGGATACCTGGGTTGCTGACAATGCTTCGGTTATTGGGCGCGTTAAGCTTGGGGCTGGGGTCAGCATCTGGTTCAACGCGGTTTTAAGGGGTGATGGTGACGATATTGTGATCGGTGAAAACAGTAACATTCAGGATGGTTCAGTGCTCCATGTTGACCCAGGCTCACCGCTCAATATTGGCCCGAACGTAACGGTTGGTCATCAAGTGATGTTGCATGGCTGTACTATCGGTGAAGGGTCGCTCATTGGGATTAACTCTGTGGTCTTGAATGGAGCAAAAATAGGTAAAGGGTGTTTAATTGGCGCCAATGCTCTCATACCCGAGGGGAAGGAAATTCCGGACGGCTCGCTGGTGATGGGTTCCCCCGGGAAAGTCGTCCGAACCTTGAGCGAGGAGCAGATGGCGGGATTAAGAGCAAGTGCTGCGCACTATGTGGACAATGGGC
>CAYZUV010000163.1:0-5210 GCA_964481245.1 uncultured Pseudomonadales bacterium | reverse complement strand
CACCGATTACGGCTAACTTCCGTGAAGGGTTGTCTGTCATGCAGTACTTCATTTCCACCCACGGTGCACGTAAAGGGTTGGCGGATACTGCGCTCAAAACCGCGAACTCGGGCTACCTAACGAGGCGTTTGGTCGACGTGGCACAAGATCTTGTGGTCACAGAAGAAGATTGCGGCACGGATCAAGGCCTTGTGATGAACGCGGTCATCGAAGGTGGTGATGTGATCGCAGGGCTCGCGATGCGAGTGCTTGGTCGAGTGGTTGCAGAAGACGTGTTCAATAGCGCGGGCGATGAACTGCTGATTCCCAGTGGCACGTTGATTGATGAGAAGCTGGCCGATGAGATCGAGTCCATGGGTGTGGACGAAATTAAGGTGCGAAGCGCGATCACTTGTGAAACCCGCTACGGTATTTGTAGCAATTGCTATGGCCGTGATCTAGGACGTGGGCATTTAGTCAATATCGGTGAGGCGATCGGCGTCATTGCGGCGCAGTCTATTGGTGAGCCGGGGACGCAATTGACGATGCGAACGTTCCACATTGGCGGTGCGGCTTCAAGGGCGACTGCGGTTGATAACGTTCAAGCAAAACATGCAGGTACCCTGCGACTCCATAACTTGAAGACGATCGAGAAGCCCAATGGCGACCTGGTGGCGGTATCACGATCAGGTGAGATTGCGGTGGCCGACCAGGAAACTGGCCGTGAGCGTGAGCGCTACAAGGTTCCTTATGGCGCAACCATCAAGGCAACTGCCGGTGATGAAGTTCAAGCGGGCGCCGTTGTGGCCAACTGGGATCCGCATACACGACCGATTGTGACCGAGGTTGCGGGCAAGGTGGTGTTCGAGAATATGGAAGAGGGTATCACCGTCCGTCGTCAAACTGACGAGTTGACGGGTCTGTCCAGTATCTCGGTCATTGATCCTAAAGATCGCCCCAGTGCTGGGAAGGACGTGCGGCCCGCGGTGTTATTAGTAGATGGAAAGGGCAAGTCGCTGATGCTACCGGGAACTGAATTGCCCGCGCATTATTTCCTGGAAGCGAATGCGATCTTGTCACTAGAAAATGGCGATGAATTAGCAGCGGGTGATGTAATTGCGAGGATTCCGCAAGAAGGCTCGAAGACGAGCGACATCACTGGGGGGCTGCCCCGGGTTGCCGATCTCTTTGAGGCTAGAAAGCCCAAAGAGGCAGCCGTGTTGGCAGAAATCAGTGGCACGGTGTCTTACGGTAAAGAGACCAAAGGCAAGCGGCGCTTGGTGATTACGCCCAATGATGGCGCCCTCCTGCCAGATGGTAGTGACCATTACGAAGTGCTTATTCCTAAATGGCGTCACATGACGGTATTCGAAGGAGAGCATGTTGAGAAAGGTGAAGTGGTGTCAGATGGGCCTGAGAACCCGCATGACATTCTGCGCCTGAAAGGGGTTGAAGCGCTTGCGAACTACATTACCAAAGAGATCCAGGACGTCTATCGACTTCAAGGTGTGAAGATCAATGATAAGCACATCGAAGTCATCGTCTGCCAGATGCTGCGCAAGATAGAAGTGTCTGATCCAGGTGATTCTGCGTTTGTCAAAGGAGAGCAAATTGAGTTCAACCACTACTTGGAAGAAAACGATCGGCTCACCGACGAAGAAAAGCTCAAGGTAGTGGGCGAGCGGGTCTTATTGGGCATTACCAAAGCCTCATTGGCGACAGAATCTTTCATTTCTGCGGCCTCCTTCCAAGAGACAACGCGGGTCTTGACCGAGGCGGCCGTGACCGGCAAGCGCGATTATCTTCGAGGATTGAAAGAGAACGTGATTGTGGGTCGATTGATCCCTGCTGGGACGGGCCTGACCTATCACAACGAGCGGAAGGCGCGTAGAGAAGGCGGCGAGCTTGAGTCAACTGTGACCGCAAGCGAAGTCGAGCAGGCACTGAGTGAGGCGCTGAGCCAAGGCGAGGTTTAAGGCCCAGGGGTGTCGGTGCAATCGACGCCCAATCGCATGCAGTGAATGAGGGACTCCCCAGGCGCAAAGTCTGTTGACTCAGCTTGGGGCGGTCATTAGAATGCGCGACTCGCTGGAGTCGACGCTCAAGTTTCGCGCTTGGCGTGGAATGTGAAAGGAGAAAATTAGATGGCCCGAATTAACCAACTGGTTAGAAAGCCACGCCGTCGTAAGGTCGTAAAAAGCGACGTGCCGGCTCTTCAGGCCTGCCCACAGCGTCGAGGCGTGTGCACTCGTGTCTATACAACGACACCTAAAAAGCCAAACTCGGCACTTAGAAAGGTGTGTCGTGTGCGGTTGACCAATGGAATGGAAGTTACGTCTTACATTGGTGGCGAAGGTCATAATCTGCAAGAACACTCCGTAGTGCTCATTCGCGGCGGTCGTGTGAAGGATTTGCCGGGTGTGCGTTACCACACTGTTCGTGGTGCCCTTGACGCCTCAGGCGTCAACAATCGAAACCAAGGTCGTTCGAAATACGGAACCAAGAAGCCTAAGTCTTAACACCTTGCAGCTATACCGTTAGATGAGTTGCATTGGAGACCGCGTGAGATCCAGTAGCAGTATCGCTCTGGGTTCAGAGCAGCCTCTCGAGGTTTAAGCTAGAGAGTGGATGCTCGGGATACGAAAAGTCGGTTGAAGGCGATGCAGATTAACGAAAGCTAAGTGCAAAAGCCGTTTAAAAGAAGAAGAATCAGCGGGCAAGGTACCAATTTGAAATAAAGCAGAAGCTGAAGTGGCTTCTCACAAACCCAGGGGCAAGGCGCACAGCGCTCAGAACCCCGATGTATGGCTCCCTCGGGAGCTCCAACAGTAAGGTCGAGTGAAACAATCTCGAGACACCTGAAGAGAGAACATTATGCCTAGAAGACGCACACCAGAGAAACGAGAAATCATCCCGGACCCCAAGTTCGGTAATGTCACGTTGGCCAAATTCATGAACCATGTCATGGTCAGCGGGAAGAAATCAGTCGCGGAGCGAATCGTTTATGGTGCCCTTGATCGAATTCAAAACCGGTCAGGAAAGAATCCCCTTGAGGTCTTTGAAGCAGCGCTTGAGGCAGTGTCGCCGGCCGTTGAAGTGAAGTCTCGACGTGTGGGCGGCGCCACCTACCAAGTACCGGTTGAGGTGCGGCCCTCAAGAAGAATGGCGCTGTCAATGCGTTGGATTGTTGATTCTGCTCGCAGCCGGAGCGAAAAGTCCATGGCGATGCGTTTAGCAGGCGAACTGCAAGATGCATCAGAGGGTCGAGGGTCTGCGGTTCGAAAGCGTGAAGATGTGCACCGAATGGCAGAAGCCAACCGAGCTTTCGCACATTACCGATATTAGATCCCCGCACTAGACACCGCTTAGAGAAATTATTGTGCCGCGCACAACGCCGATCCGTCGCTATCGTAATATCGGCATTGTCGCGCACGTGGATGCAGGTAAGACCACCACCACAGAGCGCGTCCTCTTCTACACCGGATTGTCTCACCGCATGGGCGAGGTGCATGACGGCACCGCGACCATGGACTGGATGGAACAAGAGCAAGAGCGTGGGATCACCATTACCTCTGCCGCGACGACCACCTTCTGGTCGGGAACCGCTCAGCAGTTCGCGGAACACCGGATCAACATCATCGATACGCCAGGACACGTTGATTTCACGATCGAGGTCGAGCGGAGTCTCCGTGTGCTTGATGGGGCGGTCGTTGTTTTTTGCGGTACGTCAGGCGTGGAGCCGCAATCAGAGACCGTCTGGCGTCAAGCGAATAAGTACGAAGTCCCTCGCATTGTCTTCGTCAATAAACTGGACAGAGCGGGCGCCGACTTCCTCAGAGTCTGCGCGCAAATCGAAAAGCGTCTGGGGTCAACTTGCATCCCGGTCCAGCTGCAAATAGGTGCCGAAGAAAATTTCGCTGGTGTCATCGATCTTGTAAAAATGCGCGCCATTTACTGGAACGAAGAAGATCAAGGATTGACCTTCGTAGAGAAGGAGATTCCAGAAGAGCTTAGACTGGAAGCGGAGCAACATCGCGAACAACTTGTCGAAGCCGCCGCAGAAGGCAGCGATGAGCTCACCGAGAAATATCTCGAGGAAGGTGAATTGTCGGAAGCGGAGATCATTGCAGGGATCAGAGCAAGAACCCTACGCAACGAAATTGTCCCCGCATTGTGCGGTTCCGCATTTAAGAATAAGGGCGTCCAAACGGTCCTTGATGCCGTGATTGATTACTTACCAGCACCCGATGAGGTAAAGGCCATCCGCGGGTTCCTAAACGATAAGGAAGAAACCGAGGCATTTCGTCATGCGGATGATGGTGAACCCTTCGCTGCGCTCGCCTTTAAAATTGCGACCGATCCTTTCGTTGGGGCGCTGACCTTTTTTAGGGTGTACTCAGGTGTTCTGAAGTCTGGCGATGCAGTCTTCAATTCGATCAAAGGCAAAAAAGAGCGAATCGGCCGCATGGTTCAAATGCATTCGAACGACCGACAAGAAATTAACGAAGTTCGGGCAGGCGATATTGCGGCGGCGATTGGATTAAAGCTAGCAACCACTGGGGACACCCTGTGTG
This sequence comes from uncultured Pseudomonadales bacterium, assembly GCA_964481245.1. GTDB lineage: Bacteria > Pseudomonadota > Gammaproteobacteria > Pseudomonadales > Azotimanducaceae > UBA9926. Next base: position 657 of record CAYZUV010000163.1, on the reverse strand, counting down.
ATGAACGAGATGTCATCACGCTCGAGCGCATGGAATTTCCTGACCCGGTCATCCATGTCGCTGTTGAGCCGAAATCCCAAGCAGATCAAGAAAAAATGAGTATGGCCCTAGGTAAGCTGGCCAACGAAGACCCCTCGTTTCGGGTCCGTGTTGAGGAAGAATCCGGGCAAACCATTATTAGCGGTATGGGTGAACTTCATCTCGACATCATCGTTGATCGCATGAAGCGAGAATTTAGTGTTGAAGCCAACATTGGCAAGCCCCAAGTTGCCTACCGGGAGACCATTCGTTCAAGCACGCAAGCGGAAGGTAAGTTCATTCGTCAAACTGGAGGTCGAGGCCAGTATGGCCATGTCTGGTTGAAAGTTGAGCCGCTTGCTGACGCTGACTTCGAGTTCGTTGATGCCATTGTTGGCGGCGTTGTACCCAAAGAATACATCGGTGCCGTTGAAAAGGGCGCACATGATCAACTAGCCAATGGCGTCCTAGCTGGGTATCCATTGCAAGGGGTTAAGGTGACGCTTTTCGATGGCTCATACCACGATGTGGATTCAAGTGAAGTCGCGTTTAAGGTGGCTGCCTCGATGGCGCTCCGAGAAGCAGCGTTAAATGCCGATCCCGTGCTGCTCGAACCGGTGATGAAAGTCGAAGTCGTCA
>CAYZUV010000162.1:0-5217 GCA_964481245.1 uncultured Pseudomonadales bacterium | reverse complement strand
GGCATTCAGTCCTGAAGCCATTGCGGAGGCTGACGCGAGATCCACCGAATTGAACGTTAAGCGAGCGCTCATGATCGATGGCCTTCTTGATTTAGGGTTTGATGTCCCTGCGCGTCCTGAAGGCGCCTTCTATGTTTTCGCTCGTTTACCCGAGACGATGCCTGATGCTGAGTTATTTTGTCAGCGGGCACTGGAAGAGGTTGGCGTCGCTATGACGCCAGGCACTGATTTCGGTCAATACGGAACCGAGCGGTATGTGCGGCTGAGTTGTGCTCAGCCCGAAGCGTTATTGTTGGAGGCGATTGAACGGTTGCGGGTATTAGTTGAGTGAGAGTACTCCGAGGTCAATGGGAGAAAGGCTTCTTAATTAGGCGATACAAGCGCTTCCTTGCTGACGTTCGACTAGCCAATACCGGTCGACTCATCACGGCCCACTGTCCGAATACGGGAGCGATGACGGGATGTATAGAGGTTGGGGCTGATGTTTGGCTTTCACATAGCGATGATCCTGCTCGTCGAACGCAATTTACATTGGAGCTGACCCGTCTCGGTAAGCACATGATTGGCCTGAACACCCATAATGCAAATCGTTTGATAGAAGATGCGATTAGAACAAAGAAGTTAGGCGCTGACCTTCACGATGACGAAATCGAACGTGAAGTGGCCTTCGAGGGCGGGCGCTTAGACTTTAAGTTAGGTGGTTTTGAGCGGCCGCATTACATAGAGGTGAAAAGCGTGACCTTGATGACTGATCAAGGCATTGGGTGGTTTCCGGATGCCAAGTCAGATCGGGCAGTCAAACACCTTAATCACCTAGTGTCTTGCGTTGATAGGGGCGCTAAGGCAACACTTCTTTTTTGTGTTCAGCATGGAGGCATCCAGGTCGTTCGGCCCGCCGAATTCATTCATCCTGAGTATGCGAATGCACTGAAACGCGCGGTGTTTTTGGGTGTCAGTTGTCGTGCTTTCAAAGCCACATTTCGTCCGCCCTATGGCTGGATCACTCGCGAAGTTAAGGTTGAGATCCCTTGAAGTGCTAGGATCGCACCAATGAGAAACGCGCTGATCACTATGCTGGCGCTTGCTGTCGTGTTGTTGGCGTTGCGTCTGGGTCCAACATCACTGAGTTTGACGCAGCTACTTTCTGGGAATCTCGAGGCTCACACTGTGGTTTGGCAACTTAGATTGCCACGGGTGTTGCTTGCCGCCCTTGTCGGTGGCGGTCTGGCATTGTCAGGCGCGTGTATACAGGGGATTTTTCGCAATCCGCTCGCTGATCCCAGTTTGTTAGGCGTGGCCGGTGGCGCAGCGTTCGCAGCCGCTTTGGGTATCGCCTTCGCGCCCGCCGTGGCTGCGTCACCATGGCTTCTGGCTGGGGTCGCTTTCGTGGGCGGCTTGCTCGCGACCTTGATCGTATTGAGTTTTGGTGGGCGAAAAACCGACCTATACACGATTCTCTTGGCAGGGTTGGCCGTAAATGCGGCCGCGCTTGCCTTAGTCGGCTTGATTGGCGTTCTGAGCATGGAAACCACGTTCAGAAGTATTTCGTTCTGGACCATGGGTAGCTTGAATCAGGCCACCTGGATTGACGTAGGGGTGGCGTCGCTGATCTTGCCTTGCGTCATTCTCCTTCTGCGCCGTGCCTCAGCGCTCGACGGCTTGGTCCTTCCAGATGCAGAGGCGCAGTCTCTTGGTATTACGGTGACGCAATCGCGCAGAGAGGTGATCGTGCTCGTCGCCGCCATCACAGGCATCGCGGTTAGCCTCACGGGGGTCATCGCGTTTGTGGGTTTGATCGTACCGCACATGATTCGGTTGTCGATGGGCGCAACCCATAGAACGCTCTTGCCCTATTCTTTCGCTGGCGGAGCAATACTGATCGTGCTCGCGGATCTCTTGAGTCGGACCCTGATCCAACCGATGGAAATCCCGGTCGGAATTATCACTGCACTGCTGGGTGCGCCCATTTTTGTGCTTCTGCTTCGTGCACAGGTTAAACCGTAGATGAGCCTTCGCCTAGAAGACATTATTGCGAAGCATCAAGGCGTGAGAGTTCTGGGTCCAATCTGCATGAATTTGGAGCAAGGAACTTGGCTCAGCATCGTGGGCGCGAATGGCGCGGGCAAGTCAACATTGCTACGTATCCTTGCGGGTGCGGAGGCTGTGTCTGATGGAACCTACCAGTTCCAGGGTCGACGTATCTCCGAGCTGCGGAATGCTGAGCGAGCTAAGCTTTTTGCCTATCTGGCCCAGGCGGCACCTACTCAATTCCCTTTCACGGTTCGAGAATACGTCTTGTTGGGCGCCTTACCTCATCAGTGGTCCAGTGAGACCAGACGCAGGGCGTTATGCGATGTGACGAAGTCAATGAGCCTGGAAGGATTGTTGGAGCGCTCGGTGGTTCAGTTGTCGGGGGGTGAATTTCAGCGAGTTCGATTGGCTCGCTCCCTCCTTCAAATATGGCTCAATCGAGAAGCGAGTGTGCTGATTTTGGATGAACCTCTGGCCTCGCTGGATTGGAAGCACCAGGAACACTTGCTTGTGCTCCTCGGCCAATTGGTCAATCAGGGCCTAACAGTGGTTGATGCAACACACCAGTTTCTTTTGATGCCTTCCCATGATGATCAGGTGCTGGTGCTTAGCCCAAGAGGTGAAGCATTAGCGATCGGAAAACCTAGCCTGACTATTACCCCAGAACTGATTCAGAACGCGTTTGAACTTGATGAGCGCTCAACCTTTAGAGCGCGCCTAAGGTTTTAAGCTCCATTGCGCTTAACCTTGCGCCGAATTGAGATACCACCGCTGAGGCGAGGGGATGCGCTCGTCGGGTTGCTTCCTCAAGGGGCACGCCCTGCGCTAAGAAATGAAGCACGCCACCAGCGAACGTATCGCCTGCCCCTGTCGTGTCCACAGGGACAACTCGGGTCGTAGGCACAAAAACGGCAGGGCCCCGGCCATCACCAATCAGAGCACCCTCGCCGCTCATGGTCATCGCGAAGGCTGACTGAGATGATGCCAATGCTTGAGCTGCTGACTCGCGATTGGGCGCGCCTGTCCAAGCCAAGGCCTCGTCTTCATTGGCAAAGATTAAGTCGACGCCTGCCTCGAATAACGTCTCGAAGTGATCGCGGAAACCCTCAACCATCCCTATGTCAGATAGGGTCAACGCAATTTGAACACCTGCCGATTTCCCTATGGCCTGCGCACGGAGAGCAGCTTCGAATCCGGATTCTGAGCTGACCAGATAACCTTCGATATAGAGGTACTTAGATTGTGTCAGAGCCGACTCAACCAACTCTTTAGGAGAGTAACTCTGAGTAATCCCCAAGTGAGTGACCAAGGTGCGCTCACCATCTGGGGTAATCATTGAGACACATTCGCCCGTCACGCCTGATGGGGGCCGTAAGCCAATATAGTTATGATCTATTTTTTGGCGCTCAAGGTCGTCCAGAAAAAAATCGCCTGTGTCATCATTGGCTACTTTGCAGCTATAAAAGGTTCGTCCGCCCAATCCCGCAACCGTTGCAATCGTGTTGGCCGCCGAACCGCCGCTGGCAAGTTTTTCTCGGGAGACGCCATGGGTCATTTCAATCAACTGGAGCAACTCTGCTCGGGCCACTTCGTCAACGAGCGACATACCACTTTTGGGAAAGTTCGACTCGGTAAGAAGCGTTTCGGAAACGCGGTACTCTGAATCAACCAGCGCATTACCCACACCATAAACGTCGTACATTGCGAATCCTTTTTTTGTGCGAATGATTACTGACCGGCAAGTTCCGCGAACGCATCATTTGCTGCGGCCAGAGTGTCTTGGATGTCATGATCGCTGTGAGCGGCTGAAACAAATCCGCTTTCGAACGGCGAGGGCGCAAGGTAAATGCCTCGATCTAGCATGAACTGAAAAAAGGCTGTAAATCTTTCAGCATTGCTTGCCATGACTGCAGAAAAATCGGTCACAGGGTGGGCGTCCGAGAAAAAGAAGCCAAACATGCCACCCCGAGACACGGTGGACAGGGGGATGCCGTGTCCGGTGGCGCCTGCTTGAAGGCCATCTGCGAGTTCACGAGTTGACGTTGCGAGCGTTTCGAAAAATCCAGGCTGAGAAATTAACTCAAGGGTTTTCAGACCCGAGGCCATCGCAACTGGGTTCCCAGAGAGAGTTCCCGCTTGATAGACCGGCCCCATGGGCGCAACGGCTTCCAGAATGTCACGTCGACCGCCGAATGCGCCAACCGGCAGACCGCCTCCGATGACCTTACCGAGTGTGGTGAGATCAGGGCGAACATCAAATTCAGCTTGAGCACCGCCCAAAGCAACTCTGAAGCCCGTCATCACTTCGTCGAAAATAAGGAGCGTACCTGCTTCATCGCAAAGGCGCCGCAAAGTGGGTAAGAACCCAGGGAGGGGCTCTACCATGCCCATATTGCCTGCGATGGGTTCGACAATCACCGCGGCGATCGTGTGCCCTTGTGCGTGAAAGACCTCTTCCAGCGTTTCTTCATCGTTAAAGGGCAAGGTTAATGTCAATTCCGCCAAGCTGTTTGGTACCCCTGCCGAATCGGGTTCACCTAGCGTCAGCGCTCCTGATCCTGCCTTCACGAGTAGCGAGTCTGCGTGACCGTGGTAGCACCCTTCAAACTTGAGTATTCGGTCTCGGCCGGTAAACCCTCTGGCGACGCGGATGGCACTCATAGTTGCCTCAGTACCGGAACTCACCATGCGAAGTCGTTCCATGCTGGGGACGTGCATGCGAACTTTCTCAGCGAGGAGGGTCTCTATTTCTGTGGGAGCGCCGAACCCCAATCCCTTTTCAGCTGCTTTGACGACGGCCTCAACCACCTCAGGGTGAGCGTGGCCAAGAATCATTGGCCCCCAAGACCCGATGTAATCAATATAGCGCTTGCCGTCATGATCGAAGAGATAAGGCCCTTCTCCTTTCTCAAAGAAAACGGGCGCACCGCCGACGCGCTTAAATGCTCGCACGGGCGAGTTCACACCTCCCGGAAGGATCTCACAGGCGCGATGAAAAAGGGTTTCTGATGTCTTACTCATAAATTGGTCCGACAAAAATAGCAGTGGGCGTTTGTGGTAAAGGCTGGCGCGCTAGTCGCGTCGTCGCCAAGAGTAAGCCTCGATATCCTCCTCAAGAAGGATGCCGACAGGGGTTGTGACTCCTGGCGCGGGCATGCGGGTTACGATGAGTGCGCCAACGCTGTG
>CAYZUV010000161.1:0-5233 GCA_964481245.1 uncultured Pseudomonadales bacterium | reverse complement strand
TTAGGGCCGTGGTCACCCCATGCCAGCTGATGGGCGTCATGTCTGGATCCCAGCCTACCTGCGCATCCAAATGGGTATGAATATCAATAAATCCAGGCGTTACGATTCGGCCATCCGCATCGATTTCCTGATTCGCTGATCCGCTTACCTCTCCGAGCGCGGCAATGACGCCCTCTTTGACGCCGATGTCGCCTTTAAAAGGTTCGCTTCCTGTTCCGTCGACGATAGTGCCGCCCCGAATGATGACGTCGAAATCTGCCATGACGTTGCCCTTGAAAATTGGTGAGAGCGTTCAATACTCCTTCAAGCGCGAAGTGGTGTCTAGTGACCGCTTTGTCCTCGATGACCCCTTATGACTTTGAGTGATTTGCCCAATGTGAGCACGCTTTTGCGAAAGATGTGAGAGATGAGGGTTGTGCTGCGGTGGGGCTCGATGAGACTCTTTGCCCGCATCGTTGTCACATTTCGGTTCGCTCCAGGGGGATTGCGCAGGGTGTGAATGATCGTGCCTCGCCACATGAGGTCGACGCTAAGTGGCGTATCACGCTAGGAGCACTGGGTTGGCGCGCGATGTCAGTAGGGCGCGAGCGGCCGATCGAACCTTGCCAAGAGGGCTTACCAAAACTAAGCGGACGCGCAAGCGCGTTCAAGAAAAAAGGAAACCACATGAGCACAGCAACGTCCGCCTCACAAAAAGGCTTCTGGCAATCAAGATATACGTTAGTGGCCATGAGCTTTGCCGCGGTATTCGTGTGCTATATCGATCGGGTCAATATTTCGGTGGCCATCATCCCCATGGCTGAAGAATTTGGCTGGAGTGCGAGCACACAAGGGCTGGTGCTGTCGTCCTTCTTTGCAGGCTATCTGCTTATGCAGTTGGGTGGAGGTTGGCTCGCAGACCGGTTAGGTGGAAAGCTGGTCTTAGGGTTGGGGGTCTTGATTTGGTCCGTCTTTACGATCGTGACGCCCGTTGCGGCGCTCTTTGGGCTGTCTATTTTGATTCTTGCCAGAGTGGGCATGGGGCTGGGTGAAGCCGTGACATTTCCATCGATCTACAGTTTGTTTAGCCGTTGGATCCCCGCGCAGGACCGATCAAGAGCGGTCGCTTTTACCAACAGCGCGATTCCGGTGGGCACGGTGTTCGCTTTGCTTACGACGCCGCTGATCGTGTTGCACTTGGGTTGGGAGTGGGCGTTTTATCTGTTCGGCATTGTGGGTGTGGTCTGGTGGCTCGCGTGGAATAAATGGGTCACGGATCTTCCAGAAAACCACCCGAGTATTCGGCCAGAGGAATTGCAATACATCAGTGAGAATGCGTCGGCCAGCGGTCAGGTGGTGGATGCGCCCCCGATCGCCATGTTCCTAAAGAACCGGGCGATGTGGGCTTTGATCGTGGCGCACTTCTGCAACAACTGGACGCTCTATGTGATTCTTTCTTGGTTACCGAAATACGTTAACGAAGGTCTGGGTATTTCTTTTGCGGCCATCGGCATGGTGGCCATGCTGCCGCATGTGACGTCTTTTTTATGTCTGAACATTGCCGGCACCATTGCCGACCGTATGATTCAGTCAGGCATGGATACCACCTTTGTGCGCAAGCTCATGCAAACGATTGCTTTTGGGGGTCTTGCGACGTGTCTCTTGCTGGTTGCGCAGGTCGAATCCGCCTGGGCGGCGATCGGTATCCTTTGTTTGGGTAAGGTCTTTTCAGCCGCATGCACGGGTGGGTTCCTTGTGAACCATATGGACATTGGCCCTCGTCATGCCGGAACCTTAATGGGAATTACCAATACCGCAGGAACCATTCCCGGTATTGTTGGAGTCTATGTGAGCGGGTTGATCCTTGAGGCAACAGGGTCTTGGGCGCTCGTTTTTCAGCTTACCGCGGGTGTCACGTTGTTTGGTCTGGTCTTCTTTTTATTGTTTGCCAGCGGCAAACAGCAGTTCGACTGAGGTTGGTTTCGGCTCTGTCTTCCTTTATTGATCTTGCTCGCCCGGTGCTCTTAATGACCGGCGCTTTAGTGGATATAAGGACTGATTTTTCATGAGCTTGAGAACCTAGAGCCATAGGTAGCACTTCCTATTAGATCTTATTGGTGGGTGTTTTCCGCTTTTCGTGTGTGAGTGAACTACGGTCGCCGGCCGGGCGAGTCTTCCAGGCGCAAAATTCGAGTTGGTCAATCGGTGAGAGAGGCGTTGCTAGCCGCCTCCCGGCAATTGTGGTTTATTCAGTGAATGACGCACGCCGGCGAAAGGGGCCCTATATGACGAATCTGGATCAATTGGATGCGGTGGCGCAGGCTGAAGCCGTTCGCCGAGGCGATCTATCACCTCTTGAGTTGGTTGACGCCACGATTGAGCGCATCGAGCGAGTGAACCCGCAGCTGAATGCGGTGATCATGAAGCGTTACGACGAGGCCCGTGCCGAGGCAAGCGCCGACCTTCCTGACGGACCGCTCAGAGGCGTACCGTTTCTTTTGAAAGATATTGGTGCCACTCAGGTTGGAACGCCCAATCATTTCAGTAATCGAGCGTTGAAAGCGGCGGGGCATATCTCTGAGGTTGATACGGTGCTCGGCGCTCGTTTTCGAGACGCCGGGCTGATCACGCTGGGCAAAACCAATCTACCCGAGCTCGGTACGGTGCCCGTCACCCAATCACTGGCTTACGGTCCAGCGCGGAACCCTTGGAATCCAGATTATTCACCCTCTGGGTCGTCTGGCGGCGCGGCATCGGCCGTGGCGTCCGGCATGATTCCGGTTGCTCATGCGAATGATGGCGGTGGTTCAACGCGTTTGCCCGCGGGTTGGAACGGCCTGATTGGACTCAAGACGACTCGAGGCAGACAGCCCATGCCTACGTCGAACAGCCGTCTCACCTCGGAATTGGTGGTGAGCCGAACGGTGCGGGATACCGCCGCTGTGCTCGATGCCACTCATGGCCATACGCCCGCCGACCTCTATCATCTGCCAGCACCTAAGCGTCCGTACCTCGAAGAAGTCGGGGCTGAAGTGCCTCGCGGGCTTCGCGTGGGGTTGCTTATTGATGGCGGCGAATTTGAGGTCGATAGTGAGTGCGTCAAAGCGGCCGAACTTGGCGCGAAGCTGCTTGAATCCTGGGGTCATGCCGTAGAGGTTGTGTCCGGTGATGTGCTGTTTGGCGGTGATGGCCGTGTGAATGGTCAACTCTGGATGGCGGGGATTCGTCATCGCATCAACATGTTAGGCAACACCTTAGGTCGACCGCTCACGCAGGATGAAGTCGACCCCTACAATTGGGCGGCAGCTGAGCGAGGGTCAGCCCTGACCGCGGCTGAGTTGTTCAGAGCGCAGGACATCCAACAAATTTGGTCCGCTACCGCGACGGATTGGATGAATCAATTCGACATTCTGGTAACGCCGACCGCAGGGTGTCCACCCAAGCGGATTGAGGAGGTTGAGCCCGACCCAGAAGCGCCTTGGCGGGTGGGTCGTATCTACGGTCAAATCGGGCGGTTCACGCTGCCCTTCAACGTGACCGGTCATCCTGCGATCTCGGTTCCACTCCATTGGACGCCAGACGGGCTGCCTGCGGGAACCCAGTTTGTGGCGGGCATGGGCCGTGAGGATCTTTTGATCAACATTGCTGCGCGCTGCGAGGTTGAGATGCCCTGGGCTGATCGGCGGCCTCCGGTTTGGGCGCTGGGCGATGAGGCCCGCTGAGGAATCGACGGGATGATGGCGGCAGAACCATGCGGGATCTGGCTGAGAGTGGGAAGTTGCCAGTCGTCGAGCTGAGCCTGCGCTTGAAGCTAAGGAAAGGTTTGGATTAGGGGGATCGATGCACATATTTCAACGATGGCTTCTGGTGGTGCTCATCTTATTGCCTACCTCGATTTTGGCCACCGTGTGTGAGAATCGCGCCGAGCGTGGTACCCAAGTTTTTTGGGGCGATATGCACGTGCATACTGCGTACTCGCTTGACGCCTACAGTTTTGGCACTCTCAATTCGCCCCGGGAGGCTTACGCGTTCGCAAAGGGTGAGCCTTTAACCATGGCCGACGGCAGTGTCGCCAAGCTCCGCCGTCCGCTTGATTTCGTCGCCGTGACAGACCATGCCGAGTGGTTTGATTTCATGTACTTATGTACCGACCCAGGTATGTCAGACCATCCTGATTGCCAGAATTTGAGAACTAACTCTTCACCCAATGAAGGCATCAATCTTTTTCGTCAATATGTTGTGCCCTCAATCACGGAGGCTGCGCCTAAGGTGCTCGCTCCCTGCGAAGGCAATGAGGCAGGATGCTTTGACGCTTATGTGACGCAGTGGCACAGAGTTCAAGCCCAGGCTCACGAGGCCAATGAGCCGTGTGATTTCACAAGTTTTGTGGCCTACGAGTGGTCCAGTACCAAAAGTTTTCGGCATACCCACCGAAACGTGATCTTCGCATCCGATCGGGTGCCTGATGAGGCGTTCGATTACATTCGCTATCCAGAGTTGCAGCAACTCTTTCGTCTGCTCGATGCGCATTGCCGGCCCATCGACGGCTGCGATGTGATTACCATTCCTCACAATACGAATATGGGTGACGGTACGACGTTCGACGTTGAGCTCGAAACGGATCGCGACTTAGCGCTTCGAAGCCAATTTGAGCGCCTAATTGAAATCCATCAGGAAAAGGGTAACAGCGAGTGTTTGTCACCTTTGGGCGCGACCGACGAGTCGGATTGCGACTTCGAGATTCGGCTCAACAAGCAAACACGTCCGGTGATGCCCGCTGACTTTAATAGTGCTGAGTGGGAGCACATGCGTGCGGCCTATGGTCGGGGGCTGCTGCTTCGCGGGCTTCGGGGTTACCTTCGTTCGGGGGATCAGGAGAGGAACCCGCTGCAACTGGGGTTCATCGGATCAACCGACAATCACGCGGCGACGCCAGGGTTCGTTGAGGAGCGCGATTGGCACGGTCCTGTGTTTGGTCTAGGGAGCCTCGATGCGGCGATGTCGAGGCTAGATTGGAATCCAGGCGGCCTGATGGCGATTCGCGCTCAACAAAATACCCGAGAGGATCTCTTTGCCGCCATGAAGCGAAGAGAGGTTTATGCCACCAGCGGGCCCAGAATCGATTTAAATTTTGAAGCCTCAGACAAGCCGCTGACGTGTGAGCGTCAAGCACCTGCCCAGAATTCTATGGCCGAGTATCCTATGGGCAGTGAGATCAAGGCAGGTCAACCTTTTTTTCGGATCACGGCCTCGA
>CAYZUV010000160.1:0-5249 GCA_964481245.1 uncultured Pseudomonadales bacterium | reverse complement strand
GAAATTTGGCGATTGAGATGCTTGAATATTTTGATCGCAAAGGTTTGACACGAAGGGACGGCAATGTGCGCTTCCTCCGATAGAGCGGAATTGCCCGCGTTGTGTCAGGTTAGCTAAACTACTGGCATGCCTTCGAATCTAAACAACAACGCTTGTCCCTCCCCTGGAAGACAACTGAACCCGTCAAAGCGCGGGCTTTCTTCAGCCCTGCTGGCTCTGCTTCTGTTGATATTTTGTCCAATCGCCGCCATCAGCGAACCCTTAAGCAAAACCTTCAAAATTGAGCGCAAGCAATTTAATCAAGGGTATTGCAATGTGGATGTCGCCGAGCTTGAAATTAGGCTCTCCGAGTCTTTCGGCGAGCCCATCGTCGCAAGTCAATTCAAATGGTTTGCAGGTCCTAACACTTCTGCTGATTGCTTGCCCGAACAGCTTGACCTTTGGGTCGAGTGGAAAAACCAGGACGATCAAATCGGATTTATGCCTGTCTCTGTTAAAGCCTCGACCAGTGGCATCATGAGTGACGAGCGTCTATCTTCGCCTGGTTGGTCTGGCGTGCTGTGCCAGACTCGCACCTTCCCTCCCCGATGCTTTAACCCCGAGTCGGCTAAGCAATTTCTTTCCAAAAGTGATTTTCCGCAACGCTTTCATCTCGCGGAGCTTGTTCTAGGACGTGAAATGCCTGGCGGGGCCCAACAAGCACAAGCGAAGCAAGCCTCAAAACCCGCACGAAAACTCAACCTCAATGATCAGTTCGAGAGTCGGCTAAACCAGTCCATCGACAGTCTGCTTAGCAATGATTCCGCCCCAAAAAAGAGTGACAACGGACGAACGTCGACCAACGCGCGAAGTAATGCGGGCGTTGAAGGGGTAGTCAACCTTATCAATCAGCAACTCGGATCCTTTGAACGTGTTGCGACGCTTTGCCAAGGCGACGTCAGAGCCACTTATACCGCGACGCGATTGCACGAATGCGGCCTATCCGTTCAAACAGAGATTGACTTAAGTGCTTGCGAGTCAGCAGTCGAACGCGCGATCAGACGGCATCGAGTTGAACTAGATTTCTCAGAGCGGCCGGTATCAGCTTTTAGTATTCAAGACGACCTGGGTTATTCCACGTTAGCGATGACGCTGAAGGACCCCCTAGTGCTGGGCGGTGATCAAGCCATTAACCTTTTCGTGCTCAGCGCCGAGGGGTCTAAGCGAGATACCCTCATCGAGTTAGAAAAGAGCGTCGATACTTTGCAGGCGCTCTGCGCTTTAGGTAAGGATTAAATCCGTGCGTTCATCTCCAGGAGTTACACCATGTCTCAAATAAGCTTTACCTACTCGGGAGCAACCAAGCGGGCGCCGACAACCCTGTATTACCTCGCAGACTGGCTTTCCAGAGGGGCGTATTGGCTTTACTCGCTCACACTACTGTCCATGCTTGCACTATCGTCTTCTGATGCAAGGGCGGCCGAATCCATCGAGACCGATGCCCTCCCCATCGAGGTTCAAGTGGATCTTTATATGGCAGAGCTGACCCGACTGCTCGAGTATGACGACAATGTGGGCATCGTCATCTTAGTGCCCAAAATACGCGCATTAAATATCGAAATTCCTGATGCCCTGTATTTCATAGAGGCTCGCGCACTCCATGCCACCGGCGACGCTATCAAAGCTCGGGAGAGTCTCCTTGTTTACCTCAATCAAGCGGGTCGAGAAGGACGCTATTACGATGAAGCAACCAATCTTCTTTTGGAGGTCCGCGCACAGGCTGCGGCAGAAGAAGCGCGAATTGCAGCACTGATCCAAGAGAGAGAGCGTGCCCAGCGCGAATCAGAAGCTAGAGCGAATCAATTGCGGATCAAAGAAGTTCAGACGTTGTTAGCCAATGCTGGTTTCCCAAGAACACCGATCACCGGTGACATTAATATGCTCACCCGCGAGGCGCTTGCTGTCTTCCAGGTCAGGCAGGGGCTCACCGTCAATGCGGAGATCAATGCTGAAACCATAAACGCTCTCAGAGGCTCGGTGCCTGCCCCCCTTCTCTGTGATGAATTGGCCGCTCGCCCTTTTGAACCTGGCGAATACATTGCAACTCAGCAAATCGACGCCGCTAACGCCGTAACTGCCTGCAATGAGGCCCTGCGAAACTTCCCGCTCGCAGCGCGGCTGCACGTTCAATACGCGAGGGCATTGATCGCATCAGGGCGACCTACAGATGCACTGCGCGCCATCGAGGATCACGTTGAGATGGGCTACCCGAGCGCCAAACACGTCATGGCGGAACTTTATCTTGATAATGGGCTCGGGGAAGACGGCGATGCCAACTATTTGGAAGCCGAAAAATGGTACCTTGAAGCGGCGAAACAGGGTGATTTCATCGCACAGATAGACCTTTATCGATTGTATCTTGAGGGTGCGTCCGGCGTGCGACGAAATAGTGTCGAAGCCATTCGATGGCTCACCGCCGCTTCCGACCTGCAGTACTCACCCGCAATATTTCTCCTTGCGGAGCACTATGAGAGGGGCCAAGGCGTTTCCAGAGATTACGATCGGGCAGCCGAGCTTTATGAGCGCCTAGTGATCAAAGACCATGTTCAAGCCATTCTCGCGCTAGCGGATTTGTACGAACGGGGACGCGGCGTCGCGCGCGACCGGCAGCGAGCCCTCTCTCTCTTCACGAAGGCGCGAGAATTGGGTGTCGAGAGCGTAGACAAACGAATCGAGCGCTTAGAAAAGAGCCTCTGAGCTAGGGCAGTAATTTCTGAAGGTTTCTCGCGGCCGCATCGCTGCCGTTTTTAGCTGCTCTTTCATACCAATAGATAGCTTGGTCGAGATCTTTCGCGACGCCTTCACCCATTTGATATAGACGACCCAAGTTGTTTTGGGCCGCGATGTGATCTTGGTCGGCTGCCGCCAAATACCATTTGATGGCCACAGATAAATCAGCAGTGACGTGCTCACCCGTTTGATAGAAGTAGCCTAGCATCGCCTGAGCATCCATGTCCCCTTGAATGGCTGCTTTCTCATACCAGCTAACGCCCTCTTGACCGTTGCCTGTTGCAATCTCGAGCTCAGCGAGACGCAGCGTGGCCTGCAGATGACCATTGGATGCCGCTTTTTCATACCAGCGGATCGACTCCCTGACATCTGCCTCAACATGCTCCCCTATCTCGTAAAAGTACCCGAGGGTAGCTTGAGCGCCGACATTGCCTTTGATCGCTGCATTGATATAGCGCCTAACAAACTCAGAATACGCAACCGATGGCTGCTCGCTCGCCTCACTCGTCTCACTCGCCTCACTCGACACAGTCATCTCTTGGACTGAGTTCGATTCTGGCCCTCGGCTTGCTAACAAGCTAATCGCTTCATCATCGCTTGAGATAAAGGGTTCGTTTTCACCATCACTACTTGTCGATGGGATGGTGTCTTGGCTCTCTGAATCTTCAAGCATCGGTTCATCTGAGGGATCGGTATCGACCTTTTGCTCTGCGGCCGGTGTGCTTTTGTTCCTTATTGGATCATCGCTCGCATCGATAGCTGCACTTTCTTGATTCTGATCACTCTCGGAGGCTACCGAGTCTCCGGGAACCGCCGCGATCTCTAATTCAAAGTCGTTAACGCTAGAGGAATCATTCGATACCGGAACTGAGTCCAACTCGCTCGAGAGTTCATCTTCAGAAACATCCGGCTCATTCGGCGATGCAGCAGCCTCTAGGCTGTCGGGTGCCAAATTCCCGGTCGCTCCCACACTTGTCGGTGGGTCCGAGCGAACTGATCCTTCCAACGGGCTCTCATCGATGAAAGGTGTGCGTGCCCCCTGGTCCGCTATCACCTCATCGAGCGCCGTGGATAATCGAAGATCGAGATCCCCCGATTTACGAAGCTGCCGACGCTCATTCATGCTTGAAGGATCGCCTTCGCCGAGCGGCCTCTCCGCCTCCTCATTGCCCCACGAAGATTGTGAGGGTGCATCAAGATCATCGAGCGCGATATAACCGAATGGAATACCCTCTACCGCCACATAGATCCATGGCGATGGGCCCTGGGTTTTGCCTATGCCGGTCAGTTTTTGGCCCGCGGGCAGCGCTAGCAGAATCTCGGCTTCCTCGCTCGGAAACTCTCTGATCGCCGACGCGCTTAAGGTCAAGAATCGCTCTTGTATGGCCTCCAGCGAGAGCTTGACCAGCCCCGACTGCAGGCGCTCGCTAAAACGCTTCAGCTTAATTCTTGCAAGATTCGTAAATCGCCCGCTTGGATACTCCGAAAGATAAGCGAGCAGCATATCCGAGTCACCGGTATCTTTAACCGAGTCCCAGAACACCAGCTCTGCCTCTGGATTGGTGCTGCCCACGGGCTTCAGGCTTGGATCGATCACGAACACAAAGTCGCCTCGGTCAAAGTCCTTATCTCTAAGCTTTCCATACCTCGGCGTCTGAGCAGATTCCGTGAGGTTTGTGACTCGATCCCCAAGATACATGCCAATCTCAGACGCAGTGAGGTACCCATCGCCGTTCGCATCCGCGGGCTCTTCACCCAAGATGGCCCGCACGAACAATTCACGGAACTGGCCGTCATCAGATACGGTCTGGTCCGCATCTCCGGACGTCAGAAATTGCCTCACCGGCAACGTGGTCGCCCTTGTAATCGCGGCAGGTGGCATGGCCCTTTGTGCTGTAAACACAGTGCCGGCGAAACAGGCATCGAATACTGCATAAACATGCTTCGATGCGCTCTGGCGCATGAAGGTGCCAAAATCACGGAGTGCAACTGAGGAGAACTTGAACTCTGTACTTTGGGCAATAACCGGCGCATTAGCCGGAATCAGATAACCCTCTCCGTCTACGGTTGCGCCGTGGCCGGCGAACCAGACAAAGAGTCTCGCCTCTGGGTTTTCACCCTTCAAAATGAAGAAGCGCTTGAACACCTGTGGGAGTTCGTTACTGTCTAAATTGCGATGGAGCTCAACCTCGAACCCCTTTTGCTCGAGCGCTTCGGCAATTTCTTCAGCATCACGGACCGCATTACTGAGCCTCGGCCAGCCATTGTCATAGTCGTCAATGCCAATCACAAGTGCATAACTTTCTTGGTAAAGCTCTCGCTCCTCCAAGACGGGGGCATTGACCGATTCACTCTGCCTCAAGGTCACCGAGATTCCCCGCTGTGCGGCGGAGACCGAGACGCTAAGAAGGAGAATTACGACAGTAAAAAGACGCAACAGCATCATCCTCTGGTGTTTAACGCTTCTCCAGTCTAACTCG
>CAYZUV010000159.1:0-5302 GCA_964481245.1 uncultured Pseudomonadales bacterium | reverse complement strand
AACTGACCGAAAGACTGAGCGTGCTTTAGAACATCAGATCAAGCGTGATCAATATGAAGCGTTCGAGAGATCAAGGGTTTAAGAATTGCGGTAAAGAAAAATTCATCGATTGTTGTTTCTATCTTGTTGAACGAAGATCAAAATAGTGATCTGACGTGGTCCTGGATGCCACTTTTTTGTTTGGGGTGCAGTCCGAGCACGAGGCTGGTCAACGTCCAGCAGTTCGCGTAAACCTAGAGCTCACTTTGCTAGGGTAGCTAGAGCACGCTGATGGTCAACGCCCAGGTTGGGTGCGCCATCTAGCCACAGCAAGAAGCATGGTTTTGCCGCACGAATAACAGAAGGGAACCCTTATGATGAGCAGAGTGTCGGAAGATTTAGCACAGACAATTCAGTTGAGTTGGCGTCCGAGGCACGTTGGGTTGGTCCTGTTGGCCATCAGCTGTCTCAATCCCGCCTGGTTATGGGCGCACGGTAGGGCTGGCGAGGCTGAGGTGACGCCAAGAACGATCGTCTTTCCGGATATTGAAGGCGGCAAAACACTCGTTGCGGATCTTCACATGCACTCGGTGTTTTCTGATGGTCACGTCTGGCCAAGAACGCGGGTCGAGGAGGCATTGCGAGATGGACTCGATGCCATCGCGATAACCGAGCATCTCGAGTGGCAACCACACTTGATTGATCTTCCTCATACGGATCGCAATCGCGCCTATGCGATTGCCGCCGCCGCGGCCGAGGGGCGCGACTTGATGGTGATCCAGGGCTCGGAAATTACCCGCGACTGGCCTGTGGGGCACATCAACGCCGTCTTCCTCACCGACGCGAATCCATTGCTCGGCGTTAAATCTTTCGATAACCCGGCAGATGTGAATGCAGTCTATGACGCGGCGGGCAAGTATCCGGCGGAGCGCGCGCTTGAGTCAGCAAACGAGCAGGGCGCCTTTCTGTTTTGGAACCATCCGGATTGGCTCAGCCAACAAAAAAATGGTGTGACCCGCCCTTCACCCTTCCATCAGGCGATGATCGATCAGGGATGGCTGCACGGCATTGAAATCGCCAATGGCGAGGGCTACTCGGAGGAAGCCTTTGCGCTGGCGCTCGAGAAGAATCTGACGCTGATTGGCGTGTCTGATGTTCACGACCTCATTGATTGGGATTACCAACCGCATGAGGGCGGCCATCGACCTGTGACCCTTGTCTTGGCTGATGCGGCGACGCCCGCTGCCCTTCGACAGGCGCTCTTCGATGGAAACACGATCGTCTATTACAAAGACTGGCTCATGGGTCGCGAGCGTGACCTCGAGCGATTGATGCCCGAACTGGTCGAGGTCAAAGGGGCGCGTTATCCAAAAAACGTGGATGTCTTGGAACTCACTCTGGCCAACCGAGGTGATCTGCCGCTCACGCTTGAGTTGGAAGGTGACATGAGTTTCCTCAACGCCGCGGATTGGGTCACGATCCCGGCAGAAGGGGAGCTCAAACTTGGGTTAAAGACGGGTCAACGGCTAGAGCAGGTGGATTTAGCACTCAAATTACGCAATGTGCTCTCAGCACCGCGAACGCCGTTTCGAATGATGTTGACCCTACATCCAGAGGCGAATTAGTTTTTTAGACGACCGTAAGGCAGCAACATGGGTGTTTGACGCTGATATTCGGCATAGCCCGGTTTATCGGCCGCGAGCTTTTTCTCGATCATGGGGATCGTGATGAGGGTGAACAGCAAGATCATAGCGAGAGGGCCCGCAATGACCAGCGTATCCCAACCCACAGCTGCAAGGCCAAAGCAGCCGATGGCCACCCACACCCCGATCTCCCCCAGGTAGTTTGGATGGCGACACCAACGCCATACCGAGTGTTGGATATGTTCTTGTCGGTGAGCTCGACTGGCCCTAAATTGATGCAGTGCCGAGTCCGCACGCGCCTCAATCCAGATACTGCTCGCGCCGATGATCATGCCAGCGAAATCCAAAATGTTCAGTGGAGAGGCCCCCGCTTCGGCAGCGCGTATCAGCCCCATACACCCCAGAAATACCAGAACCGTGGGGAACAGATGAATACCGAAGAGTGACACAAGCCAATAGGCCCGCCCTGAGTCGTTCTGAAGCTGACGGTAGCGCCAATCCTCTTCTGTGAGGTCGCGCCAGGTTCTGGTCCAGTTCCAGGTGAGTCGTGCACCCCAGACCATGATAACGGTGCCGCAAAGCAACAGACGGGTTGATAAAGCCTCTGATTGCACGATGAGAAAACACCACAGGATCATCGGAGCGAGACTCCAATAAGGGTCGTACAGGCTCGAATTTCGAACCGCAAAGCTGAAGATAAAGATGACCCCCGTTGCGGCAAGGTCCGCCAGGAGTAGATCAAGCACCCAATCGCCCAGAAAGCCTGCGCGATAGGTGACGATCGCAACGATCAGGGCAACCAAGTAGGCGGCCGATACGACCCAGTAGGCTCGATTCAAGAGGACGCTCCTTCAAACATTGGAAGTTGTCGGCAAAGTCTCGCTTGCCACGCAATCACTCGCGTGCAATGCCCAGAGTTCAACGCACAGGATGCAATGTGAATCGATCTTGGTGCTGAGTGCAACCCGTCGTGCGCAGCGCGTGTTCAACCTTTAAAAATGCCCGGGTAGTCACTCCAATTCGATGCGCCCTCGGGTGATCATCAGCGATCCTATCGATCTCCTACATCCCGAGCAGGAGCCAGTGGTTCGCGCTGGCCTTTTATTGGAATTGGGCCGCGTCAATCGCCGAGTAACAGCGGATGACTTGATCCATGGGGCCGTGCTCCCGTTGGGGACGCGCTGTCTGAGGGATGTTTTGGGGTAGTCACCCGGTTGACCCATTGGGGTCAGGAGTGGTTTATTACTTTCGATAAGTGTGTGCCTTGTCTCGTTACTGACGAACAGATCGGAGGAATCAACGTGGACGTCAACGCAGGGATTTTTCAATATGCCTATTTCGTCGAGGACATTGAAGCCTCGGCCATTGAGTTCGCGAAAACGCTAGGCGCTGGCCCTTTCTTTGTGACGAAGCACCACAAGACGGATCAATTTGAATACAAAGGGACGGCGGTTGAAGCCGACGTTTCCTACGGTTTCGGGTACGCCGGGCACTGTCAGATTCAGTTGATTCAGCAACATGATCAGCAACCTTCAATCTACCGCGATATGTTTGGCGATGGGGCTTACGGGTTGCACCACGTGGCGCGCTTGGAAGCCGACTACGACGGTGCGAAATCTGCACTCGAGGCGCAGGGCTTTGAGAAGGCATGCGAATTGTTCTCGAATGACGTGTGGGCCTGCTACTACGACACCCGGGCCAAGATTCATTGCTACACAGAGATCCATGCCATCACTGATCGCATTCTGGCGACCTTTGATCGATGGCGGTCAGCACATGCCAATTGGGACGGCAAGGGGGACGTCATTGTCACCCACGGTCGAGGCGCATAGATGTGAAGTTGGGGCACCCCAGCGTTTGGCGCGAGTGCTCCCTGATTACAAAACGTTGGATACTGAGGGATTGGACGCCCAGCCACTGCGCTTTATCGAGCGATGCCAACAGGAACTAGACAACACCCGCATTGAGGTTGGCGCGATGGGCGGGACTGGTGAAGCGACGGATTTCCTCGCTGGACTAATAAGAATTCAAGCGTCAATCGGAACAATAAAAGGAGAAAGGCGTGGACCACGTAACCGTGCAAGGGACCGATGCAGAGATCAGCGAGGCGCTCAAAGATGTGAATCTGCCCAATTTATTGCTGTCGATGTACTGCATCACGGGCGACAAAACCTGGATTTCAGCTGAGCGAGCACCGGCACCCATCGTCGCGCCGGAAGGCAGTCTTTTTCCAGATGATTCAGGCGGGTTTAGCGAAGCACAGGCAGCGAACATTCGATTAGAAGCGCTGGAAATCCTGAAAGCGCTGAGAGATGGGCGCATGGTGCCTGGGGCAGTGCCCACTGTCGATGAATTTCGCTCATTGCTTGAGTACGGCGCGGCTGAAGAGGTCACCGATGGGTACGCCGCCATGCTCATGGAAGAAACCGGGCTTGCCGATCGAGATCAAGATTGGCTGACCGTCGCCAGTGGGGTCGCCGACACTGAGAAAGCTGCATTTCAGGTGGCTATTATTGGCGCTGGCATGTCCGGGCTCGGCATGGCCGCAAAGTTAAAACGTGCGGGGATCAGCTACACGATCCTAGAACGCAATGATCAAGTGGGCGGCACCTGGTACGAGAACCGCTATCCGGATTGTGGCGTCGACACGCCAAACCACTTTTACTCCTATTCTTTTCATCGCAATCCTGATTGGTCTGGCTATTTTTCGAAGCGCGATGAACTGTTTGCTTACTTTGATGGTTGTGCGGATGACTTCGGTGTACGGGACAACATCCGCTTTCAAACGGAAGTCACCAAGCTTCAGTACGACGAGGTCAACCAGCGCTGGCAGGTGCACCTCAAAACCGCCGATGGTGAGGCTGAGGTGATGACCGCGAACGCGGTCGTGTCTGCGGTGGGCCAGTTGAATCAGCCTTCACTGCCCGACATTCCTGGCCTTGGGGATTTTAACGGCGAGACCTGGCACTCCTCACGCTGGCAGGACACGGATCTCTCAGGCTTGCAGGTGGGCGTGATCGGTACCGGGTGTAGTTGTGTTCAACTCTTGCCAAAAACAGCCGATCGCGCAGAGCACACCAAAGTCTTCCAACGGACGCCGCATTGGGTTGCGCCCGCGAGAGACTATTATCGACCTGTTGAATCCGGCCTCATCTGGGCGCTAAAGCACGTGCCCTTCTATGCAGAATTTCATCGTGCCCGCATGATTATTGTGTTTGGCGATCGATCCTGGCCAGCCGTGGTGGGTGACCCCGCGTGGGAAGATAAGTCGGTTTCTATGAACGAAGCCAATCACGTTATGCGCGACGTGTTAACCGAATTCATGAGTGAGGGGCTGGGCGAGAAGCAGGACTATCTTGCTCACTGTGTACCGAACTTTCCAGTTTGGGGTAAGCGCTTGATTGTAGACAACGGGTGGTATCAAACGCTTGCACGACAGGATGTGTCCTTGATTACAAGCGGGATTGAGAAAATCACTGAGTCAGGCATTCAGACCGCCGATGGCATACACCACGACCTCGATGTGCTGATATTGGCAACAGGGTTTAAAGCCAATAATTTCTTGCTACCGATGGAGGTGCTGGGGCGAGGCGGTAAGACTCTGGCTAATGAGTGGGGTGGCGCACCGAGTGCATTTAAAGGCTCGCATATGCCCGGTTTTCCGAATTTGTTCTGTCTCT
>CAYZUV010000158.1:0-5373 GCA_964481245.1 uncultured Pseudomonadales bacterium | reverse complement strand
AGAAGTTGCTTGATAGAAGTTGCTTGATAGAAGTCGCCGCACAGAAAATGTTTCAAGAAGTTGCAAGGAAGAAAACGATGCCAAGTGAAGCATTAATCCAGTCCAAGGAGGGCGCAGGTCCATGAGTCCAATGAGTGATCTCTTTACACTGCCAGCCATCGATACGCTTCCCGCGGACATTCGAGCACGTCTGGATGAAACACAGTCGAAGTCGGGATTCCTGCCTAACATATTCGTTGCCCTGGCCAAACGTCCGGACGAGTTCAGAGCCTTTTTTAATTATCACGACGTGCTGATGGAGCAACAAAACAGCAGTTTGACCAAGGCGGAAAAGGAACTGATTGTGGTCGCGACGTCGGCCCTTAATGACTGCCATTATTGCGTGATTGCGCATGGCGCTATCCTTCGAATTCGTGCCAAAAACCCGCTCATTGCCGACCAAGTAGCGATTAACTTTAGAAAGGCGGATTTAACGCCGCGTGAACGGGATCTGCTAGACTTTGCGGCTCAGATCGCCACAGAACCGGGGCGCGTGGGTGACGAGGCCATTCGCGCTATGCAAAGCCGAGGATTCTCTGAGGATGACATTTGGGATGTGATGGCGGTGACGGCCTTCTTTGCCATGAGCAATCGGCTGGCGAATACAGCAGGTGTCAAACCGAATCCTGAGTTCTACACGTTGGGTCGCCAAGCGCAGGAACCTCGAGGATGATAGGCCGGGAAGGGCGTTGAGAAAGTGTTTTGGGGAACCCAATCAAACGCCCCATGTCAGGTGGCGCAATCGGCTCATAGGCTGTCTAGGCGTTGGTGAGTGCGGCGATGGATCGTAGCCACTGGCTGGACGGCGTAGGGGGCAAGCTTCGGGTTGCGGACCTGGGGCCGGTCGGTGCCGAGCAGACCCTTGTTTGCTTGCATGGCATGCGGGATCACGGGGAGAGTTTTCGTGCGCTTGAACGTGAATTTCCCAACACCCGAGTCGTCTTGCCAGATCTCCGAGGACACGGTCAGAGTGAATGGACGGCCAGTTACACCCTCACAGAGTTTGTTGCTGATCTCGCGGCTGTTCTCGATCAATTGGAAGTCTCGTCTATTGATCTGATCGGGCACAGTTTGGGCGGTCACATCGCAACGCGGTATGCAGCAGCTTTCGCCGATCGCGTACAGCGGCTGGTGGTGATCGATGGCTTTGGTCCGCCCAGGTCGAGGCATGCCAACACACCCACCCATCTTGCAGCGGGTGCGCGGCGAGAGATTGAACAACGCCGGCTTGAGCCGCCCTCACCCAGGGTTATGCGAGATGTTGCTGAAGCGTCGACGCGACTGGCAAACAACAATCCCAAGTTGAGCCGGCAGGAAGCGGATCGACTCGCTGAGTATGGCGTTCGCCCAGCTCAAGGTGGGGTTGTTTGGCGATGGGATGCCCACGCACAGTCTATTTGGTCGAGCTTTTCGCATCGGGATACTGAGCTCCTATTGCAAGCAATCGAGTGTCCAACGCTGGTGGTCACGGGTGATGATGGCTTGAGTTATTGGCTTCGGATGCATCCAGAGCTCGAGGGCCAGCAGGCGCTCTATGAAGCAGAGTTGAAACGGCGTTGCGACTTGATCCCGAATTGCGAGCATTGGGTCGTGGAGGGCGCTGGGCACATGGTGCATTACGACGCGCCCGAGCAACTATACTGTGGTATCAACGAATTTCTGGTGAAGTCCCATCGAGTGTGCTGAGCGCGCTGAGTGCGGTGGGACTCAATGGCATCCGGCGATATTAATTCACGGATTGAGGAAGCTGCATGGCTGAACTTGGAGTGCAAATGTTTACGCTGCGGCGTTGGACGCAGGACTTGGACGCGTTGCGATTCGCACTTGCTCGAGTGCATGAGATTGGGTATCGCACCATCCAAGCTTCTGCGTTTGGGCCTATAGCGGTCGAGGATGTGGCCCAAGCAGTGTCGGAGGCCGGTCTCACCGTTGGGGCGACGCACACGCCTTGGGCGCGCCTGTGCTCTGAACTCGATGAAGTGATTCGCGAGCATCACGTTTTATCGTGCAAACACACGGCCGTCGGTATGATTCCAAAAGAAACCTACTTGTCGCTCGATGGGCTGGATCAATTTTTGACGGAAGTCGCGCCGATTGTTCGGCGCCTAAATGAGGCTGGCATCAGCTTTTCTTACCACCACCATCATCACGAGTTTCAACGTTTTGATGGCCAGCCTTGGTTGGCGCATCTGGTTGAGAGATCAGAGGCGATCCCGCTCGGCATCGAGATTGATACCCACTGGGTGGTCGCCGGTGGCGCCGATCCTGCGGCTTGGATTCGACGCGTTGGCCATCGGATGCCGCTGCTTCACTTGAAGGACTTTAGTTTGAGTGAAGCGGACGAGCGCCGATTTGCGCCCTTGGGGCAGGGCAATATGAACTGGAGCGAGATCCTGAAGGCTGCGGCGGAACAATCGATCGACTATTACTTTGTTGAGCAAGATCGTTGCTATGGCGAGGATCCGTTCAAGTGTTTGCGTGCGAGTTTTGATTTTTTCCATCGGGTAGAGCACTGATGACGCCCGTTAGAGTGGCGCTCATTGGGCTAGGCAACATGGGACAGTTGCACGCGAAGTGGCTCGAGCGGTCTGCCGCGTTTGATCTTGTTGCGGTGGCGGATGTTGATCCGGCGAGAAGAGCGCTGATCGCCTCTGATGGCATACGCCATTTTGCTTCTGGGCGTTCGCTGCTTAGGTCAAAATCACTCGCGCGCGGAATAGAGGCGGTGCTGATTGCAACGCCGCATTACGATCACACGTCGCTCGGTGTTATTGCCCTTAAAAAAGGGCTCCACGTGCTTGTCGAAAAGCCGATTTCGGTCGACAAGCGGGATGCACTGAGGTTGATTAACGAGCACGATTCTGCCAAGCAAGTTTTTGCAGCCATGTTTAATCAGCGGGTGCATCCGGCCTATGTTTTCTTAAAGTCAGCGCTTGGTCAGGAGACGTACGGCGCTCTTAGACGGTTTAGTTGGACGATCACCGACTGGTTTCGCAGTCAGCGCTACTTTGACAGTGGCGGCTGGCGCGCCACTTGGCGGGGCGAGGGTGGCGGCGTCTTGTTGAATCAGTCACCTCACCAGCTGGACCTCTTGACCTGGCTGTTTGGATTGCCCAGCGCCGTATTTGCGAGTTGTGGCTTTGGTCGCTGGCATGCCATCAACGTGGACGATGAAGTGCATGCGGTGCTTGAATATCCGTCCGGTGTGACCGGCAGTTTTATCACCAGCACGGGCGAGGCGCCTGGTCGGAACACGCTTGAAATCGTCTGCGATCATGCGACGCTTACGCTGGATTTAGGGCAGCCACTGGTCGTCCGTCGTAACGCGCAAAGCATTTCTCAATCTATTGCATACAATAACCCGTTCCAAAAGCCGGATTACGAAACCGAATACAAGCACTTTGAGGGGGATGGTGGGCAGCACCGCACTGTTTTAGAAAACTTTGCCCGAGCCATCCGCGGTGAAGAACCGCTCATCGCACCGGCAGCTGAGGGTTTGGCCTCGGTTGAGTTAGCCAATGCAATGCTGCTCTCAGGAGGCACGCGAACGCGTGTGGCATTGCCGCTCGATGACGCCCGTTATCGCCGTTGGCTTAACGATCAAAAGCGCAAAGAGTCGCCCAAAGTGCCGAGTTTGACCAGTAAGGAATCAAGCGAAGTCTCTGATCTGTCCGGGAGTTTTGGTTCGTGAGCTCAGGCATGCATTATGCGCCGGAGGGGCGCACCCAAACGGCAGTCTGCGCGCCAGGCGAATGTGTCATTGCTGCAGCCTATTTTGATCATGGCCATATCTACGGCATGGTTGCCAATCTGGTGGCTGCGGGGGCCACCCTAGGTTGGATCTTTGAGCCGGATGATGCCAAAGCTCGAGCGATGCAAATGCGATATCCAGAGGCACGAAGGGCTGGGCATTTTGATGAGATCCTGAACGACCCTAGGGTCAAGCTGGTTGTCGCGGCGGCGATTCCGTGTCTTCGAGCTGAGATTGGGGCTCGGGTCATCTCTGCGGGCAAGGATTATTTTACTGACAAGTGTCCATTCACCACGCTGGATCAGCTTCAGCAGATTCGAGCTATGGTCGCCTTAACAAGGCAAATTTATGCCGTGTGCTATAGCGAGCGTCTGCAAAATGAAGCAACCGAGCATGCACTCAACCTAACCAAGCACGGCGTGATCGGTGACGTGGTGCAGGTTTTGGGTCTGGGTCCGCATAGATTGTCAGCGCCAGAGCGGCCGCCATGGTTTTTTGTCAAAGAGCAGTATGGCGGCATCATCTGTGATTTAGGCAGTCATCAAGTCGAGCAGTTTTTGAGCTTTACGGGCTCTAGCGGCGGGCAGGTGAATTGGGCGCGAGCGGTGAATCTTCACCATCCCGAGTATCCAGAGCTTGAGGATTTTGGTGAAGCAGCGATGACAGGTAGTGGTGGGGCCGCTGGCTATTTTCGTGTGGACTGGTTTACTCCAAAAGGCCTTCGTACCTGGGGTGATGGGCGTTTGTTCATTCAGGGTACGAAAGGCAGTATCGAGTGTCGGAAGTATATTGATATAGGTGCCCCCAAGCCTCTCGAAAATGTCGTGATCGTGGTGACCGAATCAGGAGAGGAACGTCATGAGGTGACGGGAAGGGTAGGCTTTCCCTATTTTTCTCGACTGATTACTGATTGCTTAGAGCGCCAAGAAACGGCAATGACGCAAGCACATACTTTTCTTGCGGCTGAGCTGGCGCTGAAGGCGCAGCAGTTCGCCGATGCCTGACTGATCTAAATAAATCGCGCAAGAACCCTCTCGAAGGGTGAGGGATGCGCGGTCTCAATCCTTTCTTCTCGGCGGCTTTACAGAGAAAATTCTTTGAAGCGGTCGCGGCGAGCGCCGAGCTTCAAGGCCCTTGCTCCGACATCCTCCCAGCGCCCAATGCGTGCGCCTCGTTAAGTGGCTCGTGCTCGCCAGCGCCCGCTTGCCCAGCGCCCGCTTGTAATGTGCCGGAACGTTCCGACTTTCTGTCTAAAACACCCAAAAAATCCTCAAGCATGAGGTAGAGGCTCGGAACCAAGAAGAGCGTGATCACCGTTGCGAACAGAACGCCAAATGCCAATGAGATCGCCATTGGGATGAACATGAAGGTTTCAGGATCATCATTGCTCATCAGCGGGATCAGCCCAACAAAGGTTGTCACAGACGTTAAAATAATCGGCCTGAACCGAGCAACGCCCGCTTGGGTGACCGCCTCGACGAGCTCGACGCCTGCGGCCCTTTGACGATTGATGAAATCCACGAGGACCAGTGAGGCGTTCACGACGACCCCTGAGAGCGCAATAATTCCAAGCAGCGAAAAGA
>CAYZUV010000157.1:0-5395 GCA_964481245.1 uncultured Pseudomonadales bacterium | reverse complement strand
CAAGCCACCGTGCGGTGACTTCTTTAAAAGCGCGGCCTCATCGAATGCAAAACGATCGATACGTCCCAGCGGCGGATTGATCACGAGGATGGTCTGATTCGGCGCATCGATCGCGAGAATTTCTGCAGCACCTTGCCCTCCCTTATTTCTTAGACTTGAAAATGTGAGCTCCTCAATAGAGACAGTTGCGGACGTAATGGCGCTCAAAGACCAGGCGATCAGGAAAAGAATTGGCCTGACGTGAGCGTTTCGATGTGAGTTGCTTGATGGCACGGGTGGTAGGGTCTATTTCACTGAGTTGGCTCGAACCAATGGGTCGCGTGACGTCAGGCCGCCGCATGCGAGGCTGCCCCAACGAGGATCAAGAGAGCTTACTTGTAACAACCCCCGTCAGTCTCAATGCCAACGCTATATCGATGAAATTAACGCATTCTTAACGATATTTTGCCGCTTCTTCACGAGCTCTGAATATCGTCTTCACGCTGAAACTTCAGACTTCGCGCACTCACAAATGGGACAAAATTATCATGCAAAAATCCTTTCGATGGATTCTGAGTTTGGGCTTGGTGACGGCAGGGCAACTCGCCTCAGCCGCCGAGCAGGTATTAGAAGAAGTTAAAGTTGTTGGTACTCGCGGATCATTGATGTCGGCCGTTGGCAAACAAGCTGATTCTGATGCGCTGATTTCAGTTGTTGATTCAGATGCTATAGGTGATTTCCCTGATACAACGGCTGCCGAGGCGGTTCGACGTCTATCGGGTATTTCTATCGAAAATGACCAAGGCGAAGGTCGCTACGTCACCATCAGGGGGCTCTCGTCTGACCTTAACGCGTTCGCGGTCAATGGCGCGTCTATGGTGGCACCTGAAAATGGCCGCTCAGTTTTGCTTGATGGTGTGCCAACAGAACTACTCGAATCGATTACTGTGTCCAAATCACTCACGCCCGACCAGGATGCGGATTCTCTGGGTGGTCGTATCGAATTCCGCACTAAAAACCCCTCAGATCTCAGTGATACCTTAGTGAAATTTAAGGTCGACACGACGTACAACAAACAGGTCAAGAGCGCCGCAAGTCCTCGACTCTCCTTTAATTACGGCACACGGGTCTCGGATCAGTTCGCCCATGTTATTGGGCTCACGTATTCCGAAAAAGAGATCGTCACCTACAACAACGAAACCGGCTACGGCTGGGATTCTGATGGTTTCATGGACGATGACTATGAGATGCGCTACTACGACATCACGAGAAATCGTATGGGGCTAACGTACGATGCAGATTACTTAGTGAGTGACGTGACGCGAGTGTATGGCAGTCTGTTTTGGAATCAGTACACGGATGAAGAGCTTCGTTGGAAGGACGAGTACGGCAAGATCGATCGTATTGAAGATCTGACCAATGGCCTAGTTTCCAGCCGAATCCGGCATGATGCGGAAACCAGGGTGCGAGAGGAAACCCGCACGATATGGTCGGCCAACCTGGGATTTGAAACGCTCGCTGGGGAATGGGCGATCGATGGCCAGTTGAGTTATTCCTTTGCTGAAGAAGACGATAGAGACAATGCTGACGTGACGTTCAGGAATTATGACAAAGACTTAGGCGGCACCTTCGATTGGTCGAATCCGACGAGGCCCGTCGTCACAGCGCTTGACCCAACACTGCGCGATCCAGCCTCGCTGGAGTTTGATGAGATCGAGTTTGAGGACTCCATCTCACAAGACAGTGAAGTCGCGATCTCGTTGAACTTCGAACGCGAAGTGGGCAATCAGGTGGTTAAATTTGGTGGTAAGTACCGCTCACGAGAGAAAGACAGAGACAATAACCTTGCCTTTTATTCCTTCGATGGTGCCACCATGGCCGATTTCGATCCTCAAACTTTGGCTTGGCCTTGGGCTGGACAAACGTTCAGTCAACAAGCTTCGCCGAGTATGGTTTATGCGCTGCAAAGCAATCGATCTCAGCTCACGTTTGAAGGTGATGAGACGTTTGTTGAGGATTTCGTCACCCAAGAGGATATTTTTGCAGTATATGCGATGACCACTATGGATCTCGGATCTGCAAGATTGGTTTTGGGTGCTCGGTATGAGAACACAAGTATGGAAAGCGAGGCTTTCGATCAAGACGGCGCCGCGACCAGCGCGTCTAAGGACCACAGTTTCTTCGCGCCCTCGGTGACCCTCAAATATGCGCTTTCGGATACTGTTTCACTTCGAGCCGCCGCATGGCGCTCATTGTCTCGCCCAGGGTTCACCCAATCCGCGCCCATTTTGGAGTTGGATATTAACGGCGAAGATGTTTCCGGTAAGTATGGGAACCCTGACCTTGAACCTTACGAGGCAACGAATTTAGATCTCGCGCTTGAGTATTACGACGGAGGTTTTAACTACGCTAGCTTTGGTGTGTTCCGAAAAGACGTAGATAACGCAATCTACCCGACCATTCAAAAGGAAGCCTTGATTAACGGCATCAACTTTAACGATGGAGTGGAGACTTACATCAACGCCGATCAATCGAAACTCACGGGTCTTGAGGCGAGTATTCAGTTAGGAATGGAAAACGGACTGTTCTTCTCGGCGAACGTGACGCACATGCTTGATAACGAGAGCACCTTTGCCTTCGAGGACACATCGTCATTCACGACGCCTTTCAGAAAGCTGGCGGATGATGCAGCGAACTTGAGTGTGGGATACGACAAAGGTCCTTGGGATGTTCGATTGGCCATGAATTATCGAAGTTCCTATCTTGACTACCTTGCCGATGAAGAGGGCGCCATTGATTCGGTTTCGGCGGATAACTCACGGTTTACGAACGATCACACTCAATGGGATTTGACTGCGAAGTACAAGATCAATAAGCAACTGACGGTCAAATTTGAAGCGATCAATATTGGTGACGAGCCCGAGTTTTACTACTGGGGTAGTGCTGACCGGCTGAGCCAGTACGATGAGTATGGCACGAGCTACACGCTAGGCATGACCTATCGGATCGGTGGCAATTAATCGAACCCGCATGGGGTGACTTGCCACGAGTGAGCCACTCAATGGAAGAAAAGAGCTCCTGCGGGGGCTCTTTTTTTCTAGCCAAGGAAGTTAGAAGGAGGCGCGCGTGATAACGCAAGGTTTGGTTGAACGGCAGTTCGTTGGGCTGAGGAACTGCGGCGTTGCTGTATTCGTCCTGGCATTGTTAGGTTTTCAAGGATGCAACGAGGTCAGCGAATGGCCAACGGTTGATCCTAGTATAGAGAGTACTCCCGTGCCGGATAGCGATGATGCGGCAGATGATCCTTTCGTGATGCTTGATCTGTCCGGCCTAACCGTCTTAGGTACCAATAAGCGAAGGGGCTTGGAGGTTTACGACGGACGTGGCGAGCTTAAACAGCGGTTAGACCGTGGACGCTTGAATAATGTCGATGGCTATTTTGAGGTTGAGTCGAGGAGTCATTTCATCGCTTCTTCAAATCGAACCGCAGGCAGTGTGGACATTTTTTCTAAAGCCGAGAGTGAGTCGGATATTCGATTTCTTCGCACCTTTCCGGTGCCGTTAGCCGATCCTTATGGATTGTGTGTCAGCTCTGGCTCGATATTTGTTGGCGATAAAGAAGGACAGGTTATTCAATACACTTGGTCGGGAGAGGCGTTACAAGAGATCCGCTTCGAATCTCAAACCGAGGGCTGCGTGGTCGATGAGTTAGAGAACAATTTATATGTCGGCGAGGAAGGAAGGGGTATTTGGGAGATCAGATTGAGTAACTATCAGAGGCGCCTTATCGCCGAGATCGACGAGACTGGGATGGGCCTGGTGGCTGATGTTGAGGGCCTTGACCTTTATCAAAGCGGTAACGAGCAATATCTAGTTGCGTCTAGTCAGGGCGATAGCAGCTTCATCGTCTATGACCTAAACTCGGGCACGCAGCTGGCTAAATTCAGAGTGGGTGAAAACGAAACGATCGATAGTGTCTCGGGCACCGATGGGCTGGCTATTCTTGAGGGCCCTCTGCCTGATTTCCCTAAAGGATTGATGGTGGTGCAGGACGGCACGAATGAAACCGATAGCATTCCAGCGCATCAGAATTTTAAGTGGATCGATTGGCAGCAAGTGGACGCATTACTTCACCGCTAATATTCATGCGCCATGAACTGTCTTTGGATGCATGCCACTTGCCTGAGAGTGCGGGCATCGACCCTTATCGAATAACTGCGGAGCACTGACCCGCCATCGCGCATCAGGAGGTTCCGTTATTTCTGCTGTCGACATCTCAGGCACCTCGCTAGATCTTCTCCGCTAGTTCGATGAGCTCGGAGGTCCGTTACGGCGAGTGACAGTCGGTGATCAACTGCATAGGATGGCGGGTACTTCCTGTAGAGTAAGAGAGCGAGTGCGTATGACTTTTCAAGTGATCTGTATTACCGGCGGCGCGAGTGGCATGGGGCTCGCCACGGCGAAGAAATTTGCATCCGAGGGGTGGCGGGTCATATTGATCGACTTGGTCGAGGCGCAACTCCAGAAAGCGAAAGAGGTTTTGGGCGAGGATACGTTGACGTTGGTGGCCGACGTGACTCAGGAGGCGCAGATGCAAGCCGCGATGGCCTCGGTGTCTGAGGCCACAGGGGGTCGTCTAGATATTCTGTTTAATAATGCGGGAATCGCGCCGGGTGGGCTGCTCGAAGCGCAGAGTACGGAGACGATTCGAGCGATCTTAGATGTGAACGTACTCGGCGTGATCTTTGGTATTCGAGCGGCGCTCCCCATGCTAAAAGCAACGCCTAATGCGCTTTGCATCAGTACCTCGTCGTCGGTTGCAACCTACGGCCATGCAACCCGGGCCGTGTATTCGGCGTCGAAATTTGCCGTGAAGGGGCTCACCGAGGCGCTGTCTCTCGAGTTTGAAGCCGACGATATTCGGGTCGCGGACGTTTTGCCCGGTTGTATCGATACGCCGCTCCTGCGTGCTGAGCTCGCTAAAGGCAGTGGTCAACCATTCGCTGAAAGCATGCTTGAGCGACTCCCTCAAGCGGGTGCGTATCGTCTAATGCCAGATACTGCGATTGCGGACGCGGTCTGGTCAGCGTACGAAAATGCGGACCGAATCCACTTTTATGTGCCTGAGGAGATCGGTGATACCGATCGAGTCAAGGTTCAAGACATACAAGCAGCCAAAGACGAAATTCGTCAGTTTTTGTATCGCCCGCGCTAACGCAGGTGTTTGGGATGGCCTCGGTGTGGGGTTTTGCGAGCAGTGTGCAAAGAGATCGAGGGGCATAAGTCTTGTAAGTCAATCGTGGTGATCTGAAGCGCGGCCCTGGATGAGCAGCGCTCAGTGTTGTGTTGTTTTGTGTTGTTTTGTGTTGTGTTGTGTTGTGTAGAGTAGTGTTGTGTTGGTTTGTGCTGTGTTGTG
>CAYZUV010000156.1:3660-5401 GCA_964481245.1 uncultured Pseudomonadales bacterium | reverse complement strand
CTCAAACGCGCCTTAAACACCATCGCCTGACCGAGCTGACAGGATTGTCATGATCATAAACTCGCTGACTGCGCTCTCACCCATTGATGGCCGGTATCAAGAAAAATCCCAGGCCCTCGCACCCTTCGGTAGCGAATTCGCCCTCATCAAATTTCGCGTGGTGGTTGAAATCGAGTGGCTTCTGCACCTCCGGGATAAAGCACAGTTGCCCGAACTGCAGCGCATCGATGATGCCATCGCCAAGGACATCGCCCTAATCGCCAGCGACTTTGCGCTTGAAGACGCTGAACAGATTAAGTCCATCGAGCGCACCACCAATCACGATGTTAAAGCGGTTGAATACTTCATCAAAGAGCGGTTGTCTGCGCTTGGGCACCCTGGCCTCACCGCGTGTCTCGAATTCGTTCATTTTGGCTGCACCTCAGAGGACATCAACAATCTCGCGCACGCGCTGATGCTCAAAGGCGCTTTAAATGAGGTGATATTGCCTTCGCTGACCTCGGTTCGTGACCGAATATCGAGCTTAGGGTTAGAGCACCGAGACCTCTCGATGATGGCGCGAACCCACGGTCAACCGGCGTCGCCCACGACGCTCGGTAAAGAGATGCTGAATGTTGTGGCGAGATTAGACCGACAGATAGCGCAACTCGCGTCTCAGCCCGTACTAGGCAAAATCAACGGTGCAGTGGGCAACTTCAATGCCCATGCCATCGCCTATCCCGAGCTCGACTGGCCAACCATCAGTCAGCAGTTCGTCGAATCACTTGGGCTGACTTGGAACGCGATGACGACTCAAATCGAGCCCCACGACTATATGGCGGAGCTCTTTCAAGCCTTGGTTCGAGCAAACACCATCCTCATCGATTTCAACCGAGACATCTGGGCTTATATCTCGATTGGATACTTCAAGCAGCGCGCGGTGGCGGGAGAAACAGGCTCATCGACCATGCCCCATAAAGTTAATCCCATCGATTTTGAGAACAGCGAAGGTAATCTCGGCATTGCCAATGCGCTGCTCTCCCATCTTGCAGAGAAGCTGCCGATTTCTCGATGGCAGCGGGATCTAACAGACTCGACAGTAATTAGAAACATTGGCATGGCGCTGAGCTACTGCTTCATTTCCTATCAAGCGACACTGAGGGGCCTCGGCAAGCTCGACGTGAACCAGCAGAAAATCAACGACGACCTTGACCAGAGCTGGGAAATTCTGGGCGAAGCAGTTCAAACCGTAATGAGGCGCCATGGCTTGGAAAACCCTTATGAGCGGCTTAAGGCAGCGACCCGAGGCCAAGCCTTCGATCGAGCGGCCTATGAGGCACTCATCAACGACCCAGAGCTTCCGGAAACTGCACGAGCCTCGCTTGTGGCCTTGACCCCAGATGGATACACCGGTTTGGCAGCCAGACTCACCACTCAGTACGCCGAATCGCGGGACTAACGCTGTGAAATTAAGAGGTGCGGAGATCGCTCAAGTCACTTGGCGGTCTCACCGATCGCAACTCGAAGCACTCCGAACTCAGGTCTTTATCGAGGAACAGGCCGTACCCTCTGAAGATGAATGGGATGGTCTTGATGAATTGTCCATTCATTTCATTGCCACTAGCCGCACCTTCGAACCTATTGGCTGCGTCAGGCTCACCCCTTCTGGTCAAATCGGCCGCCTAGCAGTTCTCGCGTCCGAGCGCCGCCAGGGGATCGGCCGGCTCTTGATGGAAGCGGTGATCAAAGCTGGGCTCGATCA
>CAYZUV010000156.1:0-3560 GCA_964481245.1 uncultured Pseudomonadales bacterium | reverse complement strand
TTTCTGATCACTCGCGATGACGAGACGGTCGGAGGGGCGATCCTTTCGATGACTGGCGAAGTGCTGTTCTTTTCTTCGACCCTCGAGGCAAGCGCGGGTCGCGTGCTACTCAATGCAATCATTGCAAAAGCCGTCCGCTACCGCTGGTCCTCCCTCACTATCGCGGAGCATCGATCATTGCCTCCCGCACTCGCCACCGATTGGCAACCGAGCGACATCCACTCCGGGCGACTTGAGCTCTCCCTCGACTCAAACCCAAAACATCTTCATCCCATTCATCGAGATTCGAGCAAGGAGCCACCACTCGCCGAAGCAACCCTCGGCGGTATCGACCACAATTATTGGTTCTCGAATCACCAAGAGATCACTGAACTCCTCCGTAAAATGGCGAGCCTCGCGAGCCGAGAGATCCTGCTGCATTCACCCACGCTGCTCTCTGAGTGGGCCTTTGACGAAGCCTTCTGCTTGGAAGTCAGCCGCCTTGCGCGATCGCATGGGTCCACCCGCGTCCAAATTCTGGTCTGGGACGTGATGCCGCTTGTTCAGCAGAACGCGCCGTTGCTTGAATTGAGCCGAAGGTTAAGTTCCAGTATCCAGATCAAACTGGTCAGCCCTGCTTTTCAGAGCCATCCAGGCGAATTTGCTGTGATCGATCAGAAAGCGCTCGTCATTCAACAGGACCCCCACCACCCCATTGGCTGGGCGAATTTTCGAGCGACGGCCAAAGCCAGAGAAAAGCGTCGATTGTTCTTACGTTTATGGGAAAACGGTCTATCCGACGCGAATCTACGCCAAATGCACCTTTGAGACGTGAATTGATTGGCCGTCGAGCTCCAAGAGAAGAGCTGAGCCGCTAACTCGGCAAGGCCGATTCTGACACCACGATGCCGTTGAGATCGGCGTAAATCATATTCCCTGGATGCCAATCGATCCCTGCGAAGTGCAGATCGCAGGCCATGGTGCCCACCCCCTGCTTCACGCTCTTCAGAGGATGCACACCCAGTGCCTTCACACCAAGGGGGAGCCGCGCGATGACTTCAGCATCACGAATGCAGCCCCAAAGGATGATGCCCGCCCACCCGTTCTCGATGGCTTTCGAAGCGAGATTATCCCCAAACATGCCACACCGAACGGAGCCACCCGCGTCGATCACCAGTACGCGCCCGCGACCTTCGGTGGCTACCGTTTCAGCTATCCGCGAATTATCTTCAAAGCACTTGATGGTTTCAGCGGGCCCACTGAATTTGGGTTCTCCACCAAAATCACGAAATAGCGGCTCTGCGATGCGCAAACGCTCGCTAAACGCATCACACAGGTCAGGCGTGGTCCAAGACATCAGAGGCTAGAACTGAAAATGCCGACTTATCGCTCATTAATCGGCAAGTAAGGCCTAATCTCAGGACCGATATAGTCGGCACTGGGGCGGATCAATCGGTTGTTCGACCGCTGCTCCATCACGTGCGCGGCCCAACCCGTTACGCGCGACATCACGAAAATCGGGGTGAAAATCTTGGTGGGAATCCCCATATAGTTGTAAGCGGACGCGTGGAAAAAATCCGCATTCGGGAACAATTCCTTGGTATTCCACATGGTGTCAGCAATCGCACAGGAAATGTCAAACAACGTCCGATCACCATTCTCATCAGCCAATTTATCCGCCCATGCTTTGATGAGGGCGTTTCGCGGATCTGAGGTTCGGTAGATCGCATGGCCAAAGCCCATGATCACTTCCTTGCGCTCGAGCATCCCAAGCACTTGCGCTTCGACCTGGTCGACTGAATCAAACTTTTCGATGAGTTCCATCGCGGCTTCGTTGGCACCCCCGTGAAGCGGTCCGCGAAGTGAACCAATGGCGCCAGTAATGCACGAGTACATGTCGCTCAAGGTGGCGGCACACACCCGCGCCGTGAAGGTGCTCGCGTTGAACTCATGCTCGGCGTACAAGATCAGAGAGCAGTTCATCACGGCCCGGTGCACGTCGCTTGGCGTATCATCCAGCAACATCTTCAGGAAGTGCCCACCAATGGTGGCCTCACCCGTGTCTGTACTGATTCGGACGCCGTCATGGCTGAAGCGATACCAGTAACAGATGATCGCGGGCAGTGCTGCGAGCAATCGATCTGCCGCTTCCTGCTGTTGTGAGAAATCGTTTTCGGGCTCTAAATTACCCAGCATGGAGCAACCCGTTCGCATCACATCCATGGGATGTGTGGATGCGGGGATCATTTCCAACGTTTTCTTCAGATCCTCAGGTAACTCTCTGAGAGATATCAATTTTTTACTGTATTCATCAAGCTCGCTTTGGGTCGGCAGCGCGCCATACAGCAGCATGTAAGCGACTTCTTCAAACTGCGCGTTCGCCGCTAGATCCTCAATGGTGTACCCACGATAAGTGAGCCCTGCACCCTCCTTGCCGACCGTGCACAATGCTGTTTCACCGGCAGACTGACCTCGCAGCCCCGCGCCCCCTAATTTCTTTTCGACCATAGCACTGATCTCCTCTCACGCTGTCTTGATAACGACGCTTATTTAGAGCGTCTATTTCGTATTCTGTATCTTTAATTCGGTGTCTGTCTTTGCGAACTTGCTTCGCCAAAGGCCCATGCGGAGCGCCAAGCCTGAGCGCATGACTTCCTGACCAATCCAATAGGCTAGCGAACCGCCACTAATCGTTGGTGCCTGACTTGTCTTTGAAGAGCGCATCCAATTTTTGTTCAAATTCATGGTAACCAAGGAATTCATACAGCTCTGCGCGCGTTTGCATGGTCTCGAGCAAGCTGACCTGCGTCCCTTCTCGACGAAGCGTGGTGTACACATTAAGCGCGGCTTGGTTCATCGCCCGAAAAGCGGATAGCGGGTAGAGTGCCATAGCGATACCAGCCGACCCCAGCTCCTCCGTGGTGTAATACGGGGTTGACCCAAATTCCGTAATATTCGCCAGCACTGGAATGGATACTGCCTGCGTGACCTGCTTATACATCTCGAGGTCCGTCATTGCCTCTGCAAAAATCGCATCCGCGCCAGCTTCTTCGCAAAGCACTGCACGCTCGATCACCTCGTCGAGACCCACCACGGCCAGCGCATCGGTTCGCGCCATGACCACAAACGCGTCATCGGTCTTCGCATCCACAGACGCCTTAATGCGATCCACCATCTCCTCGCGAGAGACGATTTCCTTATTCGGACGATGACCACAGCGCTTTTGGGCTACCTGGTCTTCGATATGCATGCCAGCGGCGCCGGCCTTGGTCATATCCTTGACCGTACGCGCAATATTGAAGGCACCGCCCCACCCTGTGTCGACATCGACCAATAGTGGCAACGACGATGCGCTGGTGATCCTGCGGACGTCTTCAAGCACGTCGTTGAGTGACGTCATCCCAAGATCAGGCAGACCAAAAGATGCGTTGGCAACGCCTGCGCCAGAAAGATAGATTGCCTTATAGCCGGCAGATTCAGCCAGGATTGCGGTGTACGCATTGATTGTCCCAACGACCTGAAGCGGCTGCTCTTCTTTGATCGCCTGCCTAAATTTTGCGCCTGCACTCTGCGTCATTAAT
>CAYZUV010000155.1:0-5406 GCA_964481245.1 uncultured Pseudomonadales bacterium | reverse complement strand
GAGATCCACACCCGCGTTCTGTGCCTGCTCATCGGCTGTCACGGTGATCGATGTCCGCTAGTCACGCTCGAACCGACCGTGCCTAGGTAAGACTCTGCACGCTGGCCACCCAATCACCGCTAAGGGGTCAGGCGAGCATTCAACGCAATCGCGGTGGCCCACCGCCCAAATACGAACGCGTTCTTCTTTCTGTGACTTGCTAACAATCCCTTGTTCAAACCGGCACGTTGGCGACTCGTGCATTTATTCTAGGCGGAAAGAGCAGCGCTCAGCCTGACTCAAGCCGACTCGCTCGGAACTTTCCTCTCCGCCTCGACAAAGCCGGCGAGGCCTGTGGGCGGCTCCCAACTGGGACTCAACTGAACCATTGGGTAGTGAGCCGCTCGAAAACCTCGTATGATCCTCGGCCGATGCCCTCTGCGGGCCTATTTGCCCGAGCGAACGGGTGTCAATCCACTCAGCAAAAGTCTCCCTATGAATCAATCCGGCGCGCGCATCGACTTTTCGACGAAACTTTTTTATGGATTTGGTGCCGTGGCCAACGGCGCCAAGGCGAATGGCTTCAACTATTTGTTGCTATTCTACTATAGCCAGGTCATCGGTTTGCGAGCAGACCTGGTCTCCCTGGGCATCTTGATCGCACTCATCTTCGATGCGGTTTCAGATCCCCTCGTAGGCTACTTCTCCGACAACCTGCGATCACGCTGGGGCAGGCGCCACCCGCTAATGTATGCCTCTGGCATTCCCGTTGCCATTGCTTACTATTTTCTCTGGGCACCCCCCACGCTCGACGAAGGCGACTTGTTCCTTTATTTCGTGGTCATGAGCGTGCTTATCCGGACCTTGATTACGTTTTATGAAATCCCCGCCACGGCGCTGGTTGCCGAGCTCACACCCGACTACGACCAGCGCACCGAGTTGATGAGTTTCCGTTATTTCTTCGCCTGGTGGGGTGGACTCACGATGGCGGTGCTGAACTACCTGGTCTTCTTGCCCGAGGAGAAAGGCGGACTTGAGTACGTTGAGGGCTGGCAAAACTATGGCCTAACTGCGTCCATTATCATCTTCTTGTCGATCTATATTTCGACGATCGGCACGCATCGGCACATTCCCTATTTGCGGCAGCCGCCTCCGAGCACTGGGTTCGATTTGAGAAAAACCGCGCGAGAATTGAAGGAGACGCTCTCCAACCGCTCGTTCTTCGCGCTCTTTATCTCCGCGCTGTTTATGGCCGTCGCCTCGGGGGTTGCCACCTCGCTCAGCATTTACTTTACTCGGCACTTTTGGGAACTGACCAGCACCCAAATTGGTTATTTGAATTTGCCCTATTTCCTATCCGCGCTGTTGGCTCTGAAGCTCGCGCCTTGGGTGTCAAAGCGACTTGGGAAAAAAGTGGGCGGCATGACCATCTTGGGGCTGTCTTTCCTTTGCGCGCCGCTCCCCTTCGTTTTGCGCCTCTTCGATTTGTTCCCGGAGAATGGCACCGACGCCTTGTTCTGGACTCTGATCGTTTTCAACACCGTTGAAGTGACTCTCATCATCGCAGCCTCGGCCTTAGTCTCAGCAATGATTGCGGATGTCGTCGAAGACAGTGAGATCAAAACCGGTCGCCGCTCTGAAGGCATCTTTTTCGCGGCCAACAGCTTCGCGCAGAAGGCTGTGAATGGCTTGGGCGTGGTGGTTGCTGGCCAGATCCTAGCAATCATTCAATTCCCGACAGGCGCAAAGCCGGGCGAAGTTCCGGCCGCCACTGTGGATTCGCTTGCCATCTATTACATCCCAGTGATTTTGGTGTTCTATGTGGTGGCGCTATCGATCCTGAGCCTTTACCGCATCAATCGAGAAGGCCACGAGGCCAATCTTCAACAACTCGAGGCGCGCAGTACGAGCTGACCCTCGGCGAGGAGGCCGCGCCGCCTAAAGGCCTCTTCCATCGAAACCCCTGAATCGAACCGAACGGCCCACGTGCGCGGCATGCGCTCGGCTCCACCTCGGACACCCGCCGCAAGTACTCCAAATGCCCTACTTCTCTGCGTTGCCTCGCGCCTTTTCACTTCGCGCAAACCCATCGGAGCCGAGAAGTGGGCACCTAACGACTGAGGGCAGGACGTTGGGCGCTTCAGATCCGCTATACTGGCGCGCTCTTCACCGGGGGCGCTATGAAGGCCGACAGCAATTATCGATTCTTGTTTGAATCTGCCGACGTTCGCGGGCACCTGATTCGTCTGGACCAATCCCTTGAGGAAAGCCTCGCCGCCCACGATTACTCCCCCCTCCTCAAAGGGCTCTTGGGTGAATTCCTGACGGCCTCATTACTCCTTGCCGAGACCATCAAATTTGATGGTCGCTTGATTCTCCAAGCACGGAGTCAGGCCGCGCTATCACTTATTGCGGCGGAGGCAACCAGTGATCGCGGTATTCGAGGGGTGCTGCGCGTCAATCAACCAATCAGCCAGGCGACTGCCGAGGCGGAGAGTGAGCTTGACCTTCAGGTGCTTCTCGCGGGTGGCACCATGGTCGTCACCATCGAGCCTTTGCAAGGTGAGCGCTATCAGAGCCTCGTCCCGATCGAAGCAAAGAAACTTTCCGGCTGCCTCGAGTTTTACTTTGGACAATCCGATCAGCTGGGCACGCTTTTATTCTTGCATTGTGATGGCCGACAAGCATTCGGGATGCTGCTGCAGCAACTGCCCCCTCAGCGGGTGACGGATCGATCACAACGCGACGGCCAATGGACACATTTCACGACGCTGGCGAGCACGGTGACGCCAGAAGAACTGGATCAGCTCGAGCCCGAACAGCTGCTGCGCCGCCTATTCGGCACCGAACCCATCACCTTGTTTGAAGAAAAGGGCCCCGTGTTCGCGTGCACTTGCTCAAGCGAGCGCATGGCAAACGCACTCATCGCGCTGGGTGAAACTGAGCTCACTGCCATGTTCGAAGAGCAACCAACAATCGAAATCGGGTGCGAATTTTGTGGCCAAGTGCGGCGGATGAGCCAAGAAGATGTTGCGAACATCGCTCGCCAGGGTGAAGCGCCGCATTAACTCTCTGGTTTAGCAAGGCGTACGCCCTTCTACCTTCCCTTAAAGCGTCGGATCGCTTCTCAAAAACGCGAGGCTGAGAGGCTCTGAGCGCGCGCCCCGCTGCTCCATCCTAAGCGTTCGTGCGTCTTCGTTTCCATCTGATGCTCAAGCACAAGATCTTTCCGGCCTTGAGTGGAAGCGACGTCAATCAGACGTAGTGCAGAAAACTGAAACATCGAAGTAGGTCATTTTTGAACCGACCGTTCGGCCCAGCGTTCACTGCGGAAGGTTCAGGTCCGAGAGCCAACGCGAGCGTTGGCCCACGCCCATTTTTTCCTATGCCCTCTTAGGTCAAGTGCCTCGTGAATCTTACGACTCTCTTATTTACTGACTTCTAATTTCTGATCGGCCATCTCCGTTTTCCGAACTGGTTTATTGTCAACTTTTGGAGAGAGCCCCTCCCACTCTGCTGATCTCAAGCGGACGACTTCACGCGTTCCGTTCGGAGAAAGACAAAAAAGCACACCGTTGCCACAGCGGTCATGAGGTGCCAAATACCGTGCGCTTGAATCAAACTGTCCGGGTCACACCAAGCATGCGAGGGTTTACCCGTTTGCCAAATCACCGAGGCCGATAGATAGAAAGCCACGCCGAAAAAGAACCAAGGCCAGTAGGCGCGACTTCGAACGGGCGCCTCCCGAGCAATGAGTGCTGGCAACCAGAAAAGGACAACCCACCAATACTTCCCAGGGTCTGCCCACATCTCAAGCGGGGTTGTGCCGAAGATTGACGCCACTAAAAACCCGACGAACCCAGACAACCACCTGAACATAGGAGACCAAAATCGATACAGCGACTCGGTGATGACCCAAAGCCCGATGGAAAGCCCGAAAAGATCCAGACCAATCCCGAGGCCCCAACCAAAGGCGCCTCGAAGCACGGCGTAAGCAACGACGATGGCGGCGTAGATCCAGAGAAAACGAGAAACCGTCCACCGGCCCATTTGAGACAGATTCAACAGCCAGGGAATCAGGATGTACATCACCATGCTGAGGTTATCGAGCCAGCCACCCCAGGCCGCATGGGTGCCATGCATCATGAGTGAGCC
Source organism: uncultured Pseudomonadales bacterium (assembly GCA_964481245.1). Classification (GTDB taxonomy): domain Bacteria; phylum Pseudomonadota; class Gammaproteobacteria; order Pseudomonadales; family Azotimanducaceae; genus UBA9926. Next base: position 1,272 of record CAYZUV010000155.1, on the reverse strand, counting down.
AGGGCCGAGAAACCAAGCGGCGCCGGCGTAAACCAAGGCAGTTGGCGAAAAACCGATCAGTCCTGCTCGCGTTCGACCCAGTTGTTCATCGCGACCCAACACCCAGAGCATCCAGAGGCCAGCGACCATGAACCCAACATTACTGAGCGCATTGACGGGCTCACGGAACGCGCCCGGTGCCACCCGTTCACACCAACGCGAAGCCTCGCCAATGGCGGACTCCCATGGCGCCGGATTTTGCCAACCGATCCACGAAGCGGTCAGAAAATACAATCCAAAGAACGCAACCGATGCGCCGACCCCGATTGTAAGCGGTCTGTTTGAAGCATCGGGCAGTAAACGATCTTTGGCTATCATGGGATCGAAGCCACTAGAGGTCTGCCTGGCGCTTCAGATCTTCTCTTAAGGTTTTGGATGCGAAGTAGTAGTGCAGCGCTGACCACAAATTGCCACCCACAGCCAAAATGAAAAGCGAGTAGCGAATCGACTCCACACCGTATTCAGGCTTCAGGAGATCACTCAATACGCCTGCGGCAACAGGACCCAAGCCGAGGCCGATCAAATTCAAGATAAAGAGCATCAGTGCGGATGCCGTGGCCCGCATCGCCGGCGGCACGAGCGTCTGCGTCATGCCGAAGGTCGGGCCTAGATACATGGGACCCAAGATTGCACCTGGAATCGCCAAGAAGAGCGCTAGCACTGGGTCACCCGTCGAGTAGAAAAGCGCTGCGAATGGCACTGAAATCAGCGTCGCCACGCCAGGAATAAACATGTACCAACGCTTGTCATTCTGACCAAACCGATCGCCCAAATACCCGCCGAGATAGGTCCCGATGATGCCGGTCAGACCGATCAGAAAAAGGTAAGTCGACGTCTCGGCTAGGCCATAGCCGTGGATGCGCATAAAAAACGATGGCAGAAAAAGCCCCACGCCATAACCCACAAATGCATGCAGCGCCCCTGCGAAAGATAGATTCCTAAACGATTTGAGCGACCACATGAAACGGATCGTCTCCTTAAGGGTATAACTCTCTGCTACGCTCTCGACTTTGACGCTTGCCACCTGCAGCCCACGTTTAGGCTCACGAATGGTGAAAAAAACCACCGCAGCGAGAAAGATGCCCGGCAGGCCAACCACTAGGAAGGCATTTCGCCAGCCGAAGTATTCACCAATCCAACCGCCTGCCAGTGTGCCGATGGCTCCTCCAATCGGAATACCAAGGGCATACGTCGCGAGTGCAGTGGCTCGCTTCGATTCCGGAAAGTAGTCTG
>CAYZUV010000154.1:0-5426 GCA_964481245.1 uncultured Pseudomonadales bacterium | reverse complement strand
CCACCCCATAGGGAAACAAACGGCGGATGCCCTACGACATTCACAAAGTGGATCGAGATGAGTCCCGCACGAACGCAGTGCTCAGCGTAGGTTCCAATGCGACCTAGATGATGGTTGTTTCTGGAGCCCACGCAGGCAATGCCTAAGGATTTTGCTCGCTCAATCGCAAGGTCTGTGGCCTGCCGACCCACCACTTGACCAAAACCGTACGATCCGTCGACCAGGAGAACAGCACCTTTGTCTTTTATAACCTTCGCGTCTGCGTTGACTTGCAGCCCGCCTCGCTGAGCACTTCCTACGTAATTCGGAATCATGCCGACACCATGCGAATCATGGCCTTTTAGGTTTGATAGCACCAAATGATCGGCCGTCTCTCTTGCCTTCTCTGGCTGCGCACCCAATCGCTCAAAGATGCTGACGGCGAACTCCGTCAAATGGTCAGCGTTTATCAGCATGCCTAACTCCTGGGTTATTCCTGCATTAACGAGATCGCATAGGCACCATTGGGCCAGAAACAGATGCCAAATCGATCACGACTCAGCCGATTTGAATTGACCACGAACAATGGTTTCTACTCGATCTGGCCCTGTGGAGATGATATCGACGGGAATCTCGATCAGGGATTCGATGCGCTCGATGTAGGTTCGCGCTTCCGACGGCAGATCAGTGTATTCGGTTAAACCGAGCGTTGAAGACTGCCAACCAGGAAATACTTCGTACACTGGCTCTATTCCACCTTCGGCGTCGATTTGATAATCGACGCAAAGCGCGACTTCACGCAATCCATCGAGTACATCAAGTTTGGTGATACACAGCGCCGATAGACTGTTGAGCTCGGCCACACGTCTAAGTGCCGTCCCATCTAGCCAACCGCAGCGCCTGGGGCGGCCCGTAGTCGCACCAAATTCGTGGCCCTTTTCGGCCAAATGTCTACCCACTTCATCAAAAAGTTCTGTAGGGAAAGGACCCTCACCCACCCGAGTGGTATAGGCCTTGCTGATCCCCAAAATATAGTCGATGTATCTTGGACCGACACCACTGCCAGCGCTAATAGCACCCGCTGTCGTATTGGATGAGGTCACAAACGGGTAGGTGCCGTGATCAATATCTAAAAGCGCCCCTTGGGCACCTTCGAACAAAACGCCCACGCCCGCTTTCCGTCGCTCCGCCAGTTCAGCCACGATATCTTTCGCCATCGGAGCAAGCTGCGCCCAATAGGCTGAGGTCGCGGCTAGCGATTCCTCAACGGTCACTGGGTCCGCGCCATGGAACTCCTTCAGTACAAAGTTGTGGTACCGCAGATTGTTCTCGATCTTCTCAACCAAGGTGGCTTCATTGGCAAGGTCACGCACTCTAATGGCGCGTCGCGCCACCTTGTCTTCATAGGCCGGTCCAATGCCGCGACCAGTGGTTCCTATCTTCTGATTCGTTCCTGATTCACGAACCTGATCGAGCCTCACGTGATAAGGCAAAATAAGTGGACAATCCAAGCTCACAGATAATCTGTGCCGCACATCAACGCTCGATTGCTCAAGCGTTTGAATCTCCTCGAAAAGTGCAGGGAGAGATAACACCACACCATTACCAATGAAGCATTCCACATCGGCGCGTAGGATCCCCGACGGAATCAGGTGCAAAACTGTTTTCTTACCGCCTACGACTAGGGTATGCCCCGCGTTATGGCCCCCCTGGAATCTAGCCACTGCACCCACCTGATCGGTGAGTAAGTCAACGATCTTACCTTTCCCCTCGTCTCCCCAATGGGTCCCAATGACTGCAATATTTCTTGCCAATGTAGCGATCCTCTTACAGTGCCCTAAGCACCCATTCATTGGCATCCAATACCAATTGATAACCTTCAATGCCCACCGGGGGCTCTCCTTCGATCACGCGATAGCCCTCGGCCCTAAGCGATTCAATCTTTGTCCAGAGCGCCAGGGTCTGCTCGGGGTGATCAGCGCCTTGACTTTGATTGACGACCACCCAGGCGCCAGTGTCTGGCTCAGGCAACAAATCGACCAGGCTAGATATCTCGATGTCAAAGCCTGTCGCTGGCCGCGATCTTCCGAACAATTCGCCCACGTTATCGTAGCGCCCACCTCGGGCGACGAGTTGACCGCTGCCCGCATCATAGGCTGAAAAAACGGCGCCTGTGTGATAGTTGAAACCTCGCAACTCGCTAAGATCAATGCTGATTCTCAGATTCGGATAACGATTCAATAGCCCACGACTCAATTGTCGTAAACGTTCAACGCCATCGAGTAAGTCTGAATGTCCAACAAAAAGTTCGCTGGCTTCATCAAGAACGCTCAAATCACCGCACAGCAAGGGTAATCGGTTGATCGTATTGGCAAGGCCCGGATCGTCAATATTTCGCTGGGTCGCCTGGGCGAGTGCATGATTCGCTTTCTTCTGAATTAAAGCAAAGATTTCGTCTCTCGTATCTTCGTCTAGCTGCGCTTTCTCGATGAGCGTTCGAAATAAACTGACATCACCCAACTCAAGTTGGACATCCAAAAGACCAAGCGCAGCGAGCGACCCGACCATCAAGCTCACGATCTCAAGATCCGATTTTGGCTCTGCGTCGCCGAAGAGTTCAGCGCCCACTTTGATCGGGGTTCGAGAGCCGACGAACCCTTCCGGGCGCGCTCGAACGACACTGCCTGCGTAACAAAGACGGGAGACGCCTTCGCCACCGATGCTGTGCGCATCCATCCTTGCCACTTGTGGTGTGATATCCGCGGGTAACCCCATCAGCCGGCCGCTGATTTGATCGATCACTTTGACGGTCTGCAGATCCAGGTCTTTACCCGTCCCTGTCAGAAGTGAATCAATAAACTCAAGCTTGGGGGGCATCACATAGTCATAACCCCATCTCGAAAAGAGGCTGAGCAGGTTTTGCCGTGCCAGCTCAAGTTTGGCAGCGGTTGTCGGCAGCAGATCCTCCACACCATCCGGGAGTAACCAATGATCCAACTGATTCAAACGCGTCTCCTAAGGGCTCAACCACACCAACATCGTGGCACCAGACACCATCATGGCCAATCCGAACCAACGCAAACTCGCTGGCGGTGCGTCAGCCACTTGTCGCAGCATTTGCTGCCATTTCTCTGGATTCAGGAACGGCATGATACCCTCGATCACTAAGACCAAACAGAGGGCGACCCACAAATCATCCAATGTCATTGAAGCTTCTCTGGAGAATAGGGAAGTTCAGGAGGCGGTATCCTCTGCGCTTTGAACAACAACGCAGAGGATGTCTTGAGCATCAGTTAACTTTGCTGTTGCTTAAGTACTTGAAGAAATCGCTGTTCGGATCAAGCAGCAAAATGTCGCCTTTCTCCGCAAACGTTTTGCGATAAGCCGACATGCTCCGATAAAACGCGTAAAACTCTTTGTCTCTGTTGAAGGCCTGCGCGTAGGTATTGGCTGCCTGTGCGTCCCCGTCCCCACGAATGGTCTCAGCGTCTCCGTAGGCTTCAGCGAGAATCACCGAGGTTTGCTTGTCAGCATCGGCAATAATGCCCACCGCCATCTCTTGACCCTTGGCACGATGTTCCTTTGCTTCGATATCCCGCTCAGTATTCATTCGGTTATAGACCGATTGGCTCACCTCGGGCGGCAGATCGATTCGCTTGACTCGAACGTCCACCACCTTCACGCCAAGTTCTGCATCAGCAACCAAGTTCAAATTGGCGACCAAAGATTCCATCAGCTCATCACGCTCACCCGAGACCACCTCATGCAATGTTCTGCGACTGATTTCATTACGCAAGCCATTGTTAATACGTTGCTTGAGCAGCTCTTCGGCTCGACGCTGATCCCCCGATGTCGCGGTGTAATAAGTCTCCACGTTCTCGACCATAAACTTCGCAAAGGAATCTACAATCAGCGCTTTCTTCTCTAAGGTTAAGAAACGTTCAGCTGGCGCATCGACCGTTAGGACGCGACCATCGAATTTTCTGACCTCTTCGATGAACGGCATTTTGAAATGGATGCCCGTTTGAACATCTGAATTGACCACACGACCGAGCCTGAGCAGGACGGCTCGCTCCATTTCATTGACGATATAAAGGGCGTTACTGGTTAAGAACAATAGACCAACAACCAGCAACCCGATGACTGTATTTCGATTTGACATGGGCTTCTCCTTACTGTCGGTCGCGACGCGTGCGCGGATTGGCGTTAATCGACGAACGCGATGCATTCGAAGGCGTAGCGCTGGTTTGGGAATCGATGCCTTGATCCGTTGACCGTTGAATCATGCGATCAAGAGGTAAATACATCATGTTATTCCCGCCCTCTACATCGATCATCACCTTCGACGATTGCGACATCACTGATTCCAAGGTGTCGATATACATTCTCTCGCGGGTGACTTCAGGCGCGGCCTGATATTCAACGAGCAACTTGGAGAATCGCTGCGCTTCACCACGAGCTTCTGCAACTACGCGTTGACGATAGGCTTCTGCCTCTTCTAAGTAACGTTGGGCTTCACCACGAGCCTCAGGAATCACTTTGTTGGCGTAAGCATTCGCCTCGTTACGCACGCGGACTTCGTCCTCCCGGGCTCGGATGACTTCATCGAATGCCTCTCGCACCGCATCCGGTGGCGCAGTTTCATCAATATTCACCTGAGTGACCGCAATACCCGTGCCGTAATCATTCATATAATCCTGGATTCGCGCTTTGATCTCACTGCCCATCACCGCACGTCCTTCCGTTAGGACTTCATCCATTTCGGTACTCCCCACCACGTGGCGGACAGCAGATTCTGTAGATTGATAAAGACTTTTTTCAGGGTCTTTGACATTGAGCGCAAAGGCCTTCACATCATCGATGACGTATTGCACGGTCAGCTTGACCTTCACAATGTTTTCGTCCTCCGTCAGCATCTCTGACTGCTGGGGATGCGAACGCACGCGGGACACGTTGTGAATAATGACTTGGTCGATCAGCGGCGCATACCAACTCAAACCTGGCATCACGATGGTGTCTGTTGCTTTACCGAGTCGCAGAACGACGCCTCGTTCTTGTTCATCCAAGGTATAGACACCCATCAAACCATAAACCACCAATGCGCCCACCAGCACGAGGCCAATGAGTGAACTCCGGATCGGACTACTACCACCGCCTTGGGCGCCGGCACTTTGGCCCCCGCCGCCGAACATTCTGCCTAAGTTGTCCTGCAGTTTCTTAAATGCCTCATCCAGATCGGGGGGTCCGTCATCCTGACGGTTACCCCAAGGGTCTCGATTCCCATTGCCTGGCTCATTCCACGCCATGTCTTGCTCCTTCATCCCGCGCAGTGGGTAGTTTCCCACGTCTTCCGCGCGTCACCTAATTTAGCCAGTTGCCAGCACGGTTTCGAGCCGCGCCATGTTCTTCTTTTCTATACGTAAGCGAAGAGAAATCTCGCCAGCTTC
>CAYZUV010000153.1:0-5471 GCA_964481245.1 uncultured Pseudomonadales bacterium | reverse complement strand
AAACTTTGTCCCAAAACGGCGCATGCAGTTTGACCAGTTCATCGATGGCGAGCTCAGATTGCCGCAAGGTGGCGCCCACGACCTGGCTGCCGACATCGTACGCTGTTAAATCCTCCATCAAAATCAGGAAACGGTCGTCTTCGCGAATCGACACATAGGTGATGGGGGTGCGAATAGTCGTCAGCGGATCGAGCTCTGCGAGAAAACGGGTTTCCCTTTCGTAGAGGTTGTAAGCGATCGCAATCTCACGGTTGGTCGGGTTCTGTGAAGCAAACTTTGCAATCAAGCTCGAGGGCGCTTCGCCCTGATCGCCCTCGTACCGAAGATGCAACATCGCGATTTCCGCCATCATTCCCGTGCCGTCACCAATCGTTGAACGATCGAGCGCAATCACTGCTGATTCAGCGGGCAGGCAACCGTGATGGTGTAATAACGAGGTGAGGTATTCGGGGTTAAAGCCGCCTGGCAATTCTGGAATGGATGCTGACATAGGCTAAGTCCTTGATGTGTTCTTTTTTTATGATGCGTTGCTTGTTTGGTCGCGGGCGGTGAGCGTCAAGATTTATCTCCACCTACAGAGATGTGCCGCCATCCACAGGAATAATCGCGCCGGTCATGCCGCCTGCAGGCTCGCTGACCAAGAAGAGTGCCAGTGCCGCGACTTCCTCAACCGTATTGAGTCGTTTGATGGCAGATTCCTCAGCATAGGTATCTTTGAAGGCTTCGTAGGTGATCCCCATGGATGCCGCGGCCGAAGGGCCTGCCTCCATCATCAAATCGGTCTCAACCGCGCCTGGGCTGATGGCGTTCACCGTGATCCCGAGGTCGCCATATTCAAAAGCCGCAGCCTTGGTGAACCCGTTCATGGCGTGTTTGAACGTGATGTAATGCGACACGTTCTTCTTGTTCGCCTGCGCCCCCTCGACAGAGGAGATGTTAATCACGCGCCCCCAATTTCGAGTCAGCATGTCTGGCAGAGCGCGGCGTGTGGCCCAAAAACAAGAATTCAATATCCATTGATTGGCTTCTTGCCACGCGTCTTCAGACATCTCATGTATCGGTGCGAATCCGCCGGAACCCCCTGCGTTGTTCACCAGAATGTCGACTCGACCGTAGCGGCTGAGCGCTTCGTCGATAATGCGCTCGACGTCCTCACGAACCTTTACGTCGCCGGCGACGAAATGCGCGCGCTCGGCCACGTTCAGCTCGGCGAGTGTTGCCGACCCTTTCTCGGGCGAGCGGCCGTTGATGACGACATTCGCGCCCTCGTTCAAGAAAGCTTCCGCGATGCCGCGACCAATGCCCCTAGAGCCCCCCGTGATAACCGCGACCTTGCCCGCAAGTGAATTCATGGTTGTTCCCCAGCGCTGAAAACTCTAGTAAACCAGCCCTTTTTTCTTCGGGCAATGGGTAGACAGGGTCCGGTTCACTTTTGAGAATCGATACGTCCCAAACCCCGCGATAAACAAGTGGATTGGGCCTCGGGAAGACTATTGGGGTGCGAAAAGAACGCCCGCTCAGGTGGGCCCCTGTTCGCTAACTTTTAAATGATCCGTGCTGACGACAACCTCATCTCTTTGCTCGAATTCTGATTCATCAACGAGATTTCCTTCTCCGTCTCGGAGACTGAAAGCTGAGACGTCGGGAGGCGCGATGGGATCGAGTGTCCCAATGCTCTCGAGCATTGCGCCGGGCTCACCGAGTCCAAAATCTGGGGCTATCACCGAGGCTTCAATCTCAGGCGAGGCGTCGATGAGTGGCGAGCCATCATTGTCCTTTACCGTCAAATTGGTCGTGTCTACTTGGACGACTGCTTGAATGCTTTGCGAAGGTAATGGGCCTGGATCTTCCTCACTCAAGGTCAAATGAGATATGTCGGTGACCGGGTTCTGGGGCTCCTCGCGAGGCGACACGATAAAACCCTCTTGTGCGGCAACACTCAATCCACCGGGTTCATCTTTTGGGGGCAGCGTCTCCTGTGTGGGGGCTGGCGAAGGCGTGGCATCGGTTGAATCCTCAACCTTGACCCTGATGTCCGCGCCCAGTGCTTTAAGCTGTTGCCCAAGCTTCAGTGCTTCCGCTTTGTCTTCGGTCCGCTTTAAGACGATGGCATTACCACTGAAGATGCGCTCTCGTTGATCGAGCGAGAGATTGAGCGCTTCGGAAAGCCTCTGCTCAACCTCAAACGGCGCCTCACCCTCGAGGTAATGACCGGTAAAAATGACGAGAAAGCGAGCCATTAGGCTGAGTCGCCGTCTGAGATCGCGAGAAAGGCTTGATCCAGTTGGGCGAGCAGCGCTGGCTCATCTGAGTCATTGGTAAAAACGCGGTGCGCGTGAGCGGTTCGCGCCTCGTTGGACAGTTGTGCTGCGAGTCGTTGTTCAACGGCCGAGCGTTCAAAGCCATCGCGCGCCATACAGCGTTTGATTGCGGTTTCAGGGTCTACCGTGACGACCCAGACCTCATCACCAAGATCTTCCCAACCGGCTTCTAATAGCACCGCCGCCTCAAGCACCACGTGCCGCGCCGGATCGCGATCAAGAGACGATTGAATCCTCGCTTCCGCGAGCCTTCGGATTTCTGGCCAAACAATGTCTGTGAGTGACTTTAGGGCTTCAGGATTGCCGAAGACCTTACCTCCCAGGGCTTTCCGGTCAATTTCGCCATTCTCTGCACGAACATCGTCACCAAAGTGCGCAATGATCTGCGCATTTGCAGGGCTACCTGCGGCGTAGGTCTCGTGGCCCAGTTTGTCCGCATCAATGACTTCCGCGCCTTGTGCTGAGAGAAACTTTGCTGCTGTGGACTTGCCCGAAGCGATACCGCCTGTCAAACAAATAACCGTCATCAGTGTTCCCCAAATGAACCAATCTGCCACAGAGGAGTTGTGATATAAAGAGCCATCGCCCGGCCCGAACGAGCCCTGCTGGAATGGCTAGCGCCTATACCGAGCTTCCTTTATTTGGGCTTTTTCACTGATCAGGATGCATGAGGATGACAGTCGCATGACACAATCGAGAGACGCAGCCATCGTTGGGATATATGAATATCCGCTACGCGATGTTGAGGGTCGAATCAGTCCACTCCAAATGAAAGCGGAATGTGCTGCCAAAGCGCTGGCTGACGCGGGGCTCAATTGGTCCGATGTAGATGCTATCTACGACGCGGGTGAGGGCGGCGGCATGGGCGGACTGACCATCGCAGAGTACTTTGGCATCAGCCCCACAGTGATCGACACCACCAACGTGGGGGGCAGCAGTTATCAGTTTCACGCGGCGCATGCCAGGCGCGCCATCCAGTCAGGTAAAGCCAAGGTGGCCTTGTTGACCTACGGATCCACTGCGCACAGTAACGCGCGCGCGATCGGGGTAGGCGGGCGAGGCGGTGCATCCATGCATCCGGCCGAAAACATGGATGCGTTCGCGGGCATGACCCTCATTTCAAATTACGCGATGGTGGCCCATCGACATATGCACGATTATGGGACCACCAGCCGACAACTAGCTGAAATTTCTGTTGCGACCCGTTACCACGCCATGCGCAACCCGGAAGCGGTTAAGGCGATGGAAGATCTCGAGTTTCTCGATATTCGTGAAACCACCATCGATGATGTGGTGAATTCAAGAATGATTGCTGACCCGCTGCACCTACTCGAGTGCTGCATGATCTCGGACGGCGGCGGGGCGGTGGTAATCGCGTCCGCCGAGGTTGCCAAGAACTGTCGAAAAGCGCCTGTCTGGATCCTCGGTAGTGGTGAGGCGACGCGGTATCCAATCAATGGCGGCGATATCACCACCAGCGCGGCTGTAGTATCCGGACCTCAAGCCTTCGGCGAGGCTGGCGTCACGCCAGCGGAGATGGATATCGCCATGATTTATGACTCTTTTAGCATTACGGTCCTCGCACTCCTGGAGGATCTTGGATTTTGCCCGAAGGGCGAGGGCGGGCGCTGGGTAGAAGGTGGGCGTCTCAAATTTGACAGGCCGGGGGATGGTCCGGCACTCAACACCGACGGGGGCGGCCTATCCTCGAATCACCCAGGGATGCGCGGCATCTTTTTGCTGCTTGAAGCCACGCGTCAGCTCCGGGGCGAATCCACGTCACAGGTGGGCGGGGCCAAGTTAGCGGTGGCGCACGGTAACGGCGGTATGCTGGGTAGTCGCCATGCAGCAGGCACAATTATTCTGGGGAGCGACTGATGAACGATCCTAAACGACCCTTACCAAGAGCGGATGAGTTCGACACGCGAGCATTCTGGGCAGGCACAAAAGACAAGGTGTTCAGATATCAGCAATGCAACCATTGCCAGACGGTCATCTTCTATCCGCGCGCTCACTGCACCGGGTGTACCGAATCCGATCTAGAATGGAAGGACGCCAGCGGCCGGGCCACCCTCTATACCTATTCCGTTGTTCGCCAAAGCTATCATCCGTTCTTCAGAAATCTCGTTCCCTATGTTGTGGCGTGGGTGGATCTCGAGGAGGGCCCAAGAATTTTGACAAATGTGGTTGGGGTCGAGGATGTGAGCCAAGTTGAGATCGGAATGGCGCTCGAGCTCACCTGGGAAGAACATGAGGATTTGAATATCCCGCTGTTTCAACCAGCCTCATAAACCACCCTCGCTGTTGGGTTATGCGCAAACGGGTGTCTTGGCCAAGCGTGCAGAAACCCGCCTCTCGAGACGCGGGTTAGCCGTAAATCTGGGCTCGCAGACCATGACAGCGCTTAGTGACCCTGGTTCGGCTTAAAACCGCTGATACACTGCCGTTGTTGTTTTGCGCCTAAGCCCGATCAGGAGCCGAGGAGAGATTCAATGTCCGATGTGTCTCAACCTGTGATCGATTTCTACTGGGATCTGGGTAGCACCAACACTTACTTCGCGCTGAAGCTATTGCCGCCGCTCGCGGCGAGCTACGGCGCTTCGATCCAGTTCCATCCTTTTAATTTGGGGTATGTGTTTCAAAGTAATCAGTACGAACTGATGAACGAGCCCAAAGAGAAACTGAATCATCGGCTGGTTGATTTGAAGCGCTGGGCGACCAAGCACGACTTGCCGTTTCTTAGACCAACACGATTTCCGATTAAGACCGCTCGAGCACTTCGAGGGGCGCTGGCGATGCGTGAATGGGATCTGGAATTCCCCTTTATTGAGGCGATCTTTACTGAATACTGGGAGCTCGATAATGGAGATATCGGGGAGTACTCAGAGCTAGGCCGTATTGCTGAGACTCTTGGCGTTGACGCGAAACGGTTTGAAGCGACGGCTGAATCACAATCGGTTCGTCAAGCCTTGATCGAGTCGACTGATCAAGCTCGTGCTCAGGGAGTGTTTGGCGCCCCGTCAATGATGCTTGAAGGGGAGCTCTATTGGGGTAAAGACCGCTTTGAGTTTATTGAGGATCATTTAGCTCTGCTGACGACTAAAAAAATTTGAAGCTGTGAGTCACTGGCAGGTGCGCGCAACCGAGGCT
>CAYZUV010000152.1:0-5478 GCA_964481245.1 uncultured Pseudomonadales bacterium | reverse complement strand
CACTGTTTGGCAAAGTCCCTGGAGAGAACATGGTTGCCGCGTGTAACAACCCGGCCGAACTCGACGGAAGCAACGGCGCATTAAACGCTTACTTGTCCGCAGCAGGACCTGGGGTCAGCTCAGGCGCCCAAGCCGCCTGGTCCAAGACGCAGGAAGTCACAACCCCCTATGTTTCCGCCCCGGGACTGCTCTCAGCGCAATGCGTAAACGACGAGAGAGGTTCATGGCTTGAGGTGACGGTTCACGGAGATCCCATGGACGCGCGTGCCGATGATATCTCTGGCGACGTGACTGTTGACGGCGTGATTCAGGCGGATTGGGGCCTACACCTTATCGACGTGCATTTGGCGATGGGTAATCTCGTTCGGCTCGCCGAGCGTCAGGGCGCTGCATGGCTTGCCTCTCACTGAGCCACAGAGCCTTCGGGCACACGACGAAATACTAAACATTGGTTATTGGCAGGCATGGGCTGATCTTGAATCAAGGCGAACCCTGCGCGACGCGCGTGATCACAAACCCATTCAAAATCGCGAATCCCGCTGTCGCCGTCTCGCGCTTTTAGCGAGGCATCGAACACTTCGTTAGAAGGCGTGGTGAAGTACCCATTGTATTTGAAGGGGCCGTAACAGATCAGCAGCCCCCCGACCTTCAGCACCTGACCCGCGCCCGCAATTAACTTCGCACCCAGTTCGACACTCACGATATGCAGAACGTTTGCGGAATAAACCGCATCAAACGACTGGGCTGGCCAAACGTTTTCCTCAAGATCAAGCGTCACGGGCAAAAGAACGTTCACCCCACCGTAGGTCTCAATATTGCGCGTTAAGGTCGACAGCATTGAAGGACGCTCCGAGGGTTGCCAGCGGATCCCTGACATCGCGGCCGAAAAATAAATAGCGTGTTGTCCTGAGCCACTGCCCACTTCGAGTACAGAACCGTTCTGGGGCAGCAGCGCGTGCAGGCGCTCTAAAATGGGCACTTTATTGTTATCAGCAGCTTGAGAAAAATGTTCCATAAGCGATAGTTTTACATGGGTTCGGGCGCAAGCCTCAGCCTATCAATATTTCATGGGTTCGGGACAAAGGCTCAAGGTCCCGGTTGGCCCCTTGCAACCTCACTCGCTTCACTCAACATCGAGGATTGATCGAACAGGCCTTACTTGACCCTGGACCTCTATCCAGAGTGCAGCACGTGCCCTTCGGTGAGGCCCTTCCTACCAAGCCCTACAATCAGGCTGTGCATTCACATCTTCATCAGCCTTCTTGTTTTGCTAAGCTCGGTAGTCTCATCCTTTTGCCCACGCACCACATCATGGGAGGCGAGCATGCTCGATCTACACTATTGGCCGACACCAAACGGTAAGAAAGTCACCATCCAGCTTGAAGAATGCGGGCTGGATTACAACGTTGTTGAATGCAACATCGGCAAGGGCGATCAGTTCACCGATGACTTTCTGAGCATCAACCCCAACAACCGCATGCCGGCCCTAGTTGACCATGACCCGGCGGATGGGCAAGGCCCACTCTCAGTGTTTGAGTCTGGCGCCATCATGCTCTACATCGCTGAAAAAACTGGCAAATTCATGCCCAGCGATCCGCGTGGGAAGTTCAATGTGATTCAGTGGGTAATGTGGCAGATGGCAAACCAGGGCCCCAAAACCGGTGAATGTGGCCACTTCAGGCGCCTGGGTGATGATGCTGGCGATCAAACGTACGCTATTACTCGCTTCACCGACGAGGTGAATCGTTTCTATGGCGTGCTCAACAATCAACTCTATCAGCAACGCTATCTCTGCGGCGATGAGTACACCATTGCCGATATGATCTGCTATCCCTGGACGGTGAATTGGGCTGGTCAAGGCCAAGACATCAATGAATTCAAATACTTCAAACGATGGTTTGACGAGCTCAGTGATCGACCCGCCGTTCAACGAGGCATGGCCGTTGGCGCAAACATGCAAAACGATTACTCAACGATGTCAAAGGAAGAAGTCGCTGCACTGAGGGCCTTACTGTACAACCAGAGAGCTCGGCCGGCACCGGACACAGGCGGGCTGATCGACTAGTTAATTAGCACAACGGTCTCTTAACCGGTCTCTCGATGGAAGGGGTGCGCCAGCGCACCCTTTCAATTTACTCAGATTTATAAGCGTTCCCTTTACCGAGAAGGGTTTGCGACCAGTCGGCCAGTTACTTCACCCCGAGCAAGCTGTGCCAAACCCTCATCCAGCCGATCAAGAGGGATCTCAGAGATCGCAGGCACAAGGTCGCCGACAGCCATCATCGAGTAAATCGATTCAATGTCGTGCTTGTCGCCCCCATTGGACCCTTTTAGCGTCACACGTTTCAAAATCATGGCTTTGGTAGAAATCGTTGCCTCAAGCTTACCCATTCCCACCTGGACGACCGTTCCTCCAACTCGCACAGCCTCAATCGCCTCGGCAGTGGTTACGCCAAATCCTGCAAAGTCCACAATCAGATCTAGATCCTCTTTCACGAAATCCAGGACAGAGTTCGAGACCTCTTTGACACCCTGTTCTCTCGCCAGATTCCAAACCGATTCATCGATCTCAGCCAAGAAGACGTCAGCGCCCATTAAAACGGCGATGCGAGCCCCGATCTGACCGAGCCCACCATAGCCAATGACACCCACTTTCAAGCCCGACTGGAGGCCTCCGCTGGTCACCATTGCGTGATGAGATGTCATCCCAGCATCGGTGGCTACTGCACCCGCTGCGAAACTCACAGAATCAGGGATGGGTACGAGCGTGTCCGCTACCGCTAACATGCACTCAGCAAAGCCACCGTCGTAGCTAAACCCCGGAGCGCCCACCGCCATGGATGGGCAGACCCCGACACGATCGCCAATTCGCCAATCAGCGACTTCTGGGCCTAAAGCGATGATCGTCCCAGCAACTTCGTGTCCCATGACGATCGGGAGCTTGACCAACGTTGAAAGCCAACCCTCGTCCTCCATGACACCCACATCTGTGTGGCACAGACCACAACCACCCACTTGGAGCAGAACCTGGCCGGGTCCAGCGACGGGCACCGGAATGTCTACAGGCTTGAGCGGCTGGCCTGTACCCAAAAAATGCCATGCTTTCATTCGTCGAGCTCTCCAGTTCAGGCAAGCTGCACTCAATTCAATCGCGGCGGCGGGGCTTGATCAACTCGGTCGGTTCATCACCCGAAGGTACTTCAACTTGGTTTTCCCTTTATTTATCACTCGATGAAAAACCCCCGCATGGACAGTCACAATATCTTGCGGGCTCACCGCGATCACTTCCTCTTTTTCACCTTGCCCTTCGTCGGGGTGCCTGAGATACATTTCACCAGCACCCTGGGTGAAGAAGAAGATTTCATCTTGCATGGTGTGTTTATGGCCATTGGTTTGGCGCTCAGGAAACAGGTGGCTGCTGCTCAGCACGAGATGATCGCCAACGTAATTGTCCTTAACGGTATAGCTATCAGTCTCTTTCGTGATGTGCCCACCAATGTCATCGAACTCTTCTTTACTCATGCATCGTCCCCCTCCCGCGCTGTCGAACCCTGTACTCAAACACCCATGCCTACTGGCAAGCAGTCAATTTAGCACGACTGCTTCATTGGCCAGAGCATCATTGAAGCCAAGCATACCTCTGCGTTTCAGCGAGGCATAGCGACCAGCTCACTCGAGCGTCATCCTGGTGGTCGCAAACTGGGCAAAAACTGAATAATCTTTCGCGCGTTCGAACACTGACCCCTTAGTACACTCCATCTTGCGCCATCTCAAGTCATCGTTCGAATGGCAAAAAAGCGACAAATGCTATTACATTTCGCCCAGTTTTTAACTCGCGTATAGTCCTGCTCTGCCCATTGTTTTTTTCGACGAGGACGCCATGCCTTCACCACTTATTTTGTTGGTCGCCTGTGCACAAGGTCTGCTCTATTACCTGATTTATCGGCAATTCGAATTAGACGCCTGGCCGAGCCAGGACTCAGTCATCTTCATGCCTTTGCTCGTATTGATTACGGTTTGGCCCGCGGGTTTTGTCTTTTCCATCGGTTCCGCGCCATTGCGATCTGTCCTTTTGAAGACGTCCGCGGCGACCTTCTTACTACTCCCCTTTTCTGCTTACGTCGGCTGGCAGATAACCCCCTTTGCCGACATTCGAGCGGAGGCCATCATTGCGAGCCATGTCGCCTCGATGCTCGTCGCGGCCTTTGCTTTGCTGCTTCTCCTTGAAGCGTGGTTGACCAAAGCGCCGCTGCAATACCACGCGCTGTTGGCTGCGAGCTGGCGCAATATCATCATCGCGGCGATGACAGCCGGTTTGTGTGGCGCGCTCGTCATCGTCTTATCTCTTTGGTCAGTTCTGTTCGAGGTCATCGGGATCACGTTCTTTAGAACCCTGTTCTCGCACGAATTATTTATATCCGTGTGTGGGGCCTGTGCAGTGGCCACCGGCGTGACAGCCATGAGGGGATTATCCTCGGTGATCGAATCGATTCCGCGGCTCGCAGCCAGTCTCGCTCGGCTATTACTACCGATCGCCGTGGTCATCGAGCTGACCTTTATCTCTGCACTGCCCTTCACAGGCCTCGAACCGCTCTGGGCGACAGGCAACGGCACGGCACTGCTTCTCGCGCTGATGGCCATCATCCTACTAGGTACCGTCGTCAGTGAACCCCAATCCGGGCACCCCGATAGCGGCGCGCCCATGCGAACGCTTATCATCGTAGGCATTCTCACGCTCCCGATCCTCAGCGTTCTCAGCTTTTATGGCCTTTCACTGCGTGTGGAACAATACGGCTGGACGGTCGAGCGCTGCTGGGCGATGACACTTTGGGCTCTGCTTTCGGCCTTTGCACTGGGGTTTGCTTTCGCCATCATCAGGCTTCGATTGCATTGGCGTACTTGGGCAGCCAAGGTCAACATCTACGGACTCTTTGCCGTTCTGACCCTAGCGCTGATAACCAACTCGCCGCTGCTAGACTTTCGAAAGCTCTCGTTGGCAAGCCAAATCAAAAGAATCGAGCACGAAGGCTCTGACTGGCGGCGCTTTGATTTCTTTTATGCGCAAGTGGCGCTTGGCCGCCCCGGTTGGCGCTTCACCAACGATCTCATCAATGACTTGGGTAAGACAGACCCAGACCTCGCCGAGTACATTCGTCATCCACCCTATCGGAGCACGCCGTCTTATCTCGATTGGGAACAACAGCTCGTGCGCACCCCTGCTGACCTTGCCATCCCTCAAGGTGTGCTGAGCCGCCTGCAAACCCTTGCGCAGCCCGGCGTTCGCCAGCACGTGTTCGAGGTTCAATTACGCTTCGACGGAGCCCCCTCCTACGTCGTGATGTCCGAAATGAGAAGCGACTTCGTGACGCTTTCGCTCATCGATCAGGCCAGCACGGGCGAATGGCGTGTTCGAAACATGCGCGGTGAAGCCGGCGAAGTGCCTAACCGAGCAACGCTTGAAGCGATGAATGCGGGTGC
>CAYZUV010000151.1:2376-5523 GCA_964481245.1 uncultured Pseudomonadales bacterium | reverse complement strand
TATCTCGATCGAGTGTTCAAACGCAGCGCGCCTTATCTTCATCACATCGTCGAGTCCGTTGAGACCGCGAATCTACCGCTTGAAATCGCGCTCCTCCCCCTCGTTGAGAGCGCTTTCGATCCGTTCGCTTATTCTCACGGGCGGGCCTCAGGGCTATGGCAGTTCATACCCGGCACCGCGAGGCTCTATGATCTAAAGATCGATTGGTGGTTCGATGGTCGCCGCGACGTGGTTTACTCGACTGACGCTGCGATCCGATATCTCACCGAGCTAAATGATCAATTCTCTGGCAACTGGCCATTGGCTTTAGCCGCCTACAACAGTGGCATTGGTAATGTTCGCAAAGCCATCCGGCGCCAAAGCCGAATGCCCGATCGCGCAACATTTTGGGACCTCGATTTACCTCGGGAAACCGAAGCCTATGTGCCCAAGCTCTTGGCCATTTCGGCCTTGGTCCAAGACCCAGCGGCTTTTGACTATGAACTCCCGACAATTCCCGATGAGCCCGTCTTTACTGAGGTCGCAACCCTTCATCAAATTGATCTCGAATTAGCTGCGCGTCTGGCGGGTATCAGCGTAGAGGCCTTGTACCAATTCAATCCTGGCCTCAACCAATGGGCAACACATCCCGAGGGACCTCATCGATTGGTACTTCCACTTCAAGTGGCCAATGATTTTGAGGACCAACTCATTGCATTGGACGACTCGATGAGAGTCCGTTGGGAAAGATACGTGATCAAACGAGGAGACACACTGAGCCGCATTGCAACGACATTTGGTGTCTCAACGAATGTACTGATACAGCAGAACAACCTCGTCAATGATAGGATCAGAGAAGGACAGACTCTGCTGATACCGAGACCCATCGGGCATCAGTCCTCGTTATCAGCACCCGGCCGCCTCAACGCCAAACAGCAGCGTCTAGCCCAAGATCCTAATCGTTTGGCGATCGACTATCTCGTGCAATCCGGCGACAGTCTATGGAAAATCGCGAAAGAACACGGAACCAGTGTTCGTCAGATCGCGCGTTGGAATCAGATTGGCGAAAAAACGCCGCTTCAGGTGGGGCAACGCATTAAGCTCTATCCGAAAAAGAAAGAGGCCACCATGGACCTCGCTCGATTGCCGGATCGGCCTAGTGTAGAACGGACCATTACTTACTCGGTTAAACGGGGCGACTCGTTTGGTCGAATCGCCAGCCGTTTTCAGGTCAGCATCGCCGACCTCAAGGCCTGGAACCCGGATCTAGCTAATGCTAAATATTTGCAACCCGGCGATCGTGTGCGTGTGCGGATCGAAGTTCAGAACTTGGTACGCTAACTAACCGCCGCTCACGCTGCCTTCGTCTCTCAACGTCTGCTCCGCTCCAGCGAAATCGAGACCGCCTCGTTGGAAACTCAGCATTTGCCGCAAAGCTTGACCTTGATTGGGCTCGGAAGCCGTGGGTCCATTTTCCACATTGGTCACAGATATGACCGCTGCGCCCCCATCTGAGAGCACCACTAAACCGAGCGACTTCTCTAGTTCTCCAGGTTTCGGCAGTGAAAAAGCCTCTCGCCTGATCTCTGCATCGAGTCCTGGCGCATATCGAGAGGCCTTCGACACCACATTCCATTCCAAACCGAATTGATCGGCGACAAATCGAGTCAGATCGCCATCTTGCAGCATAGCAAGGGCTACATTGGCCTTTTCTAGTGCAAGGGTCGAAGATCGCTCGCCTATTAGCTTGGCCTCAATTCGATCAGCCACCATTTCCTGTGCAAGCAGTTCACTTGGCAAGTGGTTTTCTACGTGTAGCACGATTGACAAGTCCGGCGAAATTTCAATCAAGGGGCTATTGTTTCGATCAACCAAAACATCAGGCGAAAACATCGCATCACGAACCCGTGCATTGCTCAGAATTCCTTGCCGATCCTCCCTGGTGACCGATGGGATCCGATCAACTGGCAGTGAGAGCTGGTCTGCAACCAAAGTGAGATCCGGCTCCTCAAATGCGAGCTCGTCTAATTCAGTCACTAACCGAACAAATTCTTCTTCAACCTGGTCATTTCGGTATTGTTTCTCCACTTCGGCCCTGACGTCCTCAAACGGCTTCACTTGGCTCGGAGTCCACTCGGATAAACGAATTAAGTGGAGCCCAAATTCGGTCTCAACGACGTCACTGATCTCGCCCACTTCGGTCAACCCAAATGCCGCTTCTTCAAAGGCGGGCACAAAGATTCCTCGCGCGGCAACGCCCAGATCACCACCTTGAGCCGCACTGCCAGGATCATCAGACCGTTCCCTCGCAACTTCGGCAAAGGATTTACCTTCATTAAGTTCGCCTCGAACGGCCTGTATCAGTGCCCGAGCCTCTTCGGCAGACCTTTCGTCTGTTGCCACCAGGATGTGTGCGATTCTTCGCGCTTCAGGTGTACTGAAGCGATCTTTCTGATCATTGTACAAGGCAAGCAATGCATCCTCGGTGACCGTGACTTCAGCTGCCATGGCCGCTCGGTCGATGGACACGTACGCGAGATCAACCGTTTCCTCGGAAAAGAATTCTGATTGATGGTCCAGGTAATACTGCTCGGTCTCTTCAGGCTGGATCGCGACCTCCGACTCAAACCGTATGGGATCGAAGGTCAAGACCGCAACGTCTCGGGTCTGCCGGCTTAAGCTCGAGGCCCTCAACGCTTCTTGATCCGTGACAATGGCTGAGTTCTGAATGGTCCGAGCCAGTTGGGAAATCGTTTGATCCCGCCTCAGTTCTTCTTTGTAGGTGACGGGGTTATAGCCGACACTCGCTAGAACCAATCGATACTGGTTCTCATCAAAGACACCATCTATCTGAAAGGTCTCCGTTGCGAGTAGCGCTTCATCGAGCTTGGATTCACCGACGGTCATGTCAAGCGCGTCAACACCCTGCACCAGCAATCGTCTGGAGACGAGTGATTGCAGAACATTTGCGCGGAGCTCGTCCTCATTAATATCTTCGGGGGTTGCCCCCTGTCCTAGCAACATTCTTCTATTGCGTTCTACCGCCACCTCCATCTCGCCCACGGTGATGTCTTCACCGTTGACCGTCGCCACTTTCGCAACAGGCGCAAAAAACGTTTGTATAGAGCCAAGACCAAACAATGCAAAGGCCACAATAATGGCGTAAAT
>CAYZUV010000151.1:0-2276 GCA_964481245.1 uncultured Pseudomonadales bacterium | reverse complement strand
ACTTTAGCCGCCTTAATTTGAATGGTTTCTCCGGTCTTAGGGTTTCGTCCGGATCGTGCAGCGCGGCTCCGAACCGAGAAGGTCCCGAAGCCAACCAACGTCAGAGAATCGCCTTTCTTTAGCGCGCCCGAAATCGAGCTAATCATCGCATCCAGTGCACGACCAGCCGCAGCCTTAGAAATGTCGGCAGAGTCTGCCATGTTGTCTATCAGTTCTTGCTTATTCAATGCACACCTCTCTTTGGTTTGTGTTCTTGAGCACCAACTACCGCCTTGAGTTTTATAGCAAGGCAGTATGTGAAGTTCAAGGACACAAATTCCTTGATCTATAGGGTTTAAGGCGTTAAGGGCGATGCCCACGCGGGACTCAAAACATTCTCAAGCAGGGTCATTTGAATTCGACGGAACCCCGATTAGACATGGTCAATGATTTAGTTGCTGAAGGGCACAGGCCTGTGATTGGCACGCTAGCAAAAGCACCGAGACCAACGCCAGATCAAGTGACACATCCAAGGACGCAACATTTCCGTCAGCAGACTAAAGGCAGATAGTTACGAGAAGTCGCTGCGACTTTTTTCGTCATCAGTGAGCGCGACGCATGATTGGCGACACTCGCTCGTGGCGCGCGGCCGATGCGAGATTTGCAACCGGCTAGGGTCCATCGGCCGGTGAACGCGCCTAATGCGCGCTGGGACGATCGCCCTCGGGTCCGTCCGTTTCCTCCAAGGCTGCAGGGCTCGCCTCTCGCACCACGGGTTCGGGTCTGCGACTCAACGCAACATCCAACACCTCGTCTATCCAACTCACGGGCCGCACATCGATATCCGCCAATACGTTGTCTGGGATATCTTTCAAATGCCGACGATTTTCCTCGGGAATCAATACGGTCTTAATCCCGCCACGGTGCGCCGCGAGTAGCTTTTCCTTGAGGCCACCGATCGGTAGGACTTCCCCTCTCAAGGTAATCTCACCCGTCATGGCAACATCTGCTCGAGCTGGAATTCCAGTCAAAACCGAAACCAAGGCCGTGCAGAGAGCAATACCTGCACTCGGACCGTCTTTTGGCGTGGCGCCCTCAGGCATATGGATGTGCAGATCTCGCTTCTCATGAAACTCGGGATCAATCCCAAGCGCCTCTGCACGACTGCGAACCACCGTCATCGCCGCTTGTATCGACTCCTGCATGACGTCGCCTAAGGAACCGGTCTTCACCGTCACACCCTTACCTGGCACCGCCACGGTCTCAATCGAGAGGAGTTCGCCGCCGACACTGGTCACAGCAAGCCCCGTCACCTGACCCACTTGATCTTCTTCTTCGGCCAACCCGAACCGGAACTTCTTGACCCCGAGGTAGTGCTCTAAATTTTCCGGCTCAACCGAAATAGCCTCCTTAGGTTTTTCAATGGAAATCTCTTTGACCACCTTTCGGCAGATCTTCGCGATCTCGCGCTCCAGACCCCGAACGCCCGCTTCTTTCGTGTAATGCCGAATAATATCGAGAATGGCGGCCTCTGAGATTCTGAGCTCGCGTTCTTTTAGCCCGTTATTCTTCAGTTGCTTTGCAAAGAGGAAACGCTCTGCGATGTTCTTTTTTTCATCCTCTGTGTATCCCGGAATTCTGATAATTTCCATACGATCAAGCAGTGGCGCAGGAATATTCATGGAATTCGACGTGCAAATAAACATCACTTCGGACAGATCGTAATCAACCTCAAGATAATGATCGTTAAAACTATTGTTCTGCTCTGGATCGAGCACTTCTAACAGACCCGAGGCCGGGTCACCGCGATGGTCCTGCCCCATTTTGTCAATCTCGTCTAGCAAAAAGAGCGGGTTGCGCACGCCCACTTTGCCCAACTTTTGAACGATTTTGCCCGGCATAGATCCGATGTAGGTTCGTCGATGGCCTCGAATCTCAGCCTCATCTCTAACCCCGCCTAATGCCATTCGAACAAATTTTCGGTTCGTCGCACGAGCGATCGATTCACCTAGGCTTGTCTTCCCCACACCAGGTGGACCGACCAAGCACAGCACGGGCCCCTTATTCTTTTTGACCCGTTTCTGCACGGCCAGAAACTCGAGGATCCGCTCCTTCACTTCATCAAGTCCAAAGTGATCTTCATTCAACGTCTGTTCCGCTCGCTTGATGTCACTGCGTATTTTGGAGCGCTTCTTCCACGGGACACTCAACATCCAGTCGATGTAACTCCGCACCACCGTCGCCTCAGCAGACATGGGTGACATCATCTTCAATTTCTTGATTTCGCTGTCCGTTTT
>CAYZUV010000150.1:0-5599 GCA_964481245.1 uncultured Pseudomonadales bacterium | reverse complement strand
GCATAGGCATACGCTTCCGCGACGGCTCTCAACTCGGAATTCGAACCAAAGATCAAATCCACGGGTGTCGCTGTGTATTTCAACTCACCGCTGGCGCGATCAACGCCCTCGTACAGACCTTCACCTGCGGGCTGCCATACCGTACCCATGTCCAGCAAGTTCTTGAAAAAGTCATTGCTGAGCGTACCCGGGCGACTGGTGAGAACGCCATGGGTCGACCCTCCTGTATTCGCACCGAGCGAGCGCATACCACCCAGTAGTACCGCCATCTCCGGCACCGTCAGTCGCAGCTGGTCCGCGCGGTCGACAAGCATCTCGGTAGGCGAGCGGTAGCTCTTGTCTGCGTCATAGTAATTCCTGAACGCATCACCACTGGTTTCCAGAAGCGCAAAAGACTCAACATCGGTCTGTTCTTGGCTTGCATCGCCTCGACCTGGGGTGAACGGCACCGTAATCGCCTGGCCACCTGCTGCTGCCGCCATTTCAACCCCGACCGCACCCGCCAACACAATCGTGT
The DNA here is from genome assembly GCA_964481245.1 of uncultured Pseudomonadales bacterium. Taxonomy (GTDB): domain Bacteria; phylum Pseudomonadota; class Gammaproteobacteria; order Pseudomonadales; family Azotimanducaceae; genus UBA9926. The sequence continues at coordinate 5,082 of CAYZUV010000150.1, read as the reverse complement.
CAGCAAGGGAGATCTGAACGCCGCGCTTAGCGCTCTCGTTGAACGCATCTCGAATGCCCTTCAAAACGCTCATGGTTTGAGCCAGCGTCTCTGGATCATTCGCTGCCCAACCGTTTTGCGGTGCGAGCGCCACGCGTGCGCCATTCGTACCACCGCGCATGTCACTGTCGCGATACGAGGCAGCCGAAGCCCAAGCCGCCTTGACCAAATCGGTTGCAGACACGCCTGAGGCTCTAATACTGTCCTTCAAACGCTTGACGTCTCTTGCGCCCACCAGCTTATGCTCGGGTGCAGGCACCGGATCCTGCCAGATTTGGATTTCGGCGGGCACATCACTGCCTAGATATCGCGCGCGGGGCCCCATGTCTCTGTGGGTCAATTTGAACCATGCCTTGGCGAAGGCCAGCCGATATTCCTCTGGATTTGCCAGAAACCGCTCAGCAACGGCTCGATAAGCAGGATCATACTTCAACGCCAAATCTGCAGTGGTCATGACAGGTGGATTAAATTTGCCTTCGACATGCGCGTCAGGCACCACCGCGTGCATCGATTCATCTGTGGGAATCCACTGAACCGCGCCCGCCGGGCTGCGCGTCAACTGCCAGTCGAACTTCAATAGGTTTTGAAGATAGAGCGTCGTCCACTGAGTTGGCGCTTGTGTCCATGCACCCTCCAACCCACTGGTTACTGTGTCTTCGGAGTGCCCTTTGCCGCACTTGTTCTTCCAGCCCAGACCCTGCTGCTGGATTTCACCGGCACCTGGCTCCACACCAACACACTCACCCCCCTTGTGGGCACCATGCATCTTGCCAAAGGTATGCCCGCCGGCGACCAAGGCCACCGTCTCCTCGTCATTCATCGCCATGCGACCGAAGGCGACCCTGATGTTCTTCGCTGAACCTTCAGGGTCTGGTTTGCCCATTGGGCCCTCAGGGTTAACGTAGATGAGTCCCATGTGGGTTGCGCCCAGCGGCCGTTGTAATTTGCCATCCTTGGTCCGCCGATCGCTGGCCAGCATTTCGACCTCAGGTCCCCAATACACCACATCGGGTTCCCAATCGTCAGAGCGACCACCGGCGAAGCCAAAGGTTTTAAACCCCATATTTTCGAGCGCCACATTGCCGGCAAGAATCATCAAGTCGCCCCAAGAGATGCTGGCGCCGTACTTTTGCTTGATGGGCCAAAGCAACCGTTTGGCCTTGTCCAAATTCCCGTTATCTGGCCAGCTGTTCAAAGGATCAAAACGCATTTGCCCCCCGTCGCCACCGCCGCGTCCATCTAGCGTTCGATAAGTGCCCGCGCTATGCCACGTCATTCGAATGAAAAACGGACCATAGTTGCCCCAGTCAGCGGGCCACCAATCTTGCGAGTCGGTCAGCACCGCGTCGATATCCGCTTTCAGAGCAGCCAAATCGAGCGTTGCAAAAGCTTCCGCATAATTAAAATCTGCGCCCAAAGGGTTCGAGCGCGCATCGTGATCCCTGAGTGGCGCTAAATCTAACTGATCAGGCCACCAAAACTGATTGTTTCGCGTTTTGCCCGCAGACTCAGCAACGGGTTTCGTCGCTTCATCCGGATGCCCATGGCCATCCGCCCAAACCGTTGATTGCACACTGGCCAAACCGATCGACAACATGGCAGCGCCGGCGATCCCCCGTAAATTTTTCAAGGTCTTCATTGTTCCCTCTCCCATCATCCTTATGTGTCTTCGATCACCTCACAAAGGTGTTCGACTGAGTCTTTTAGTCACTTGCTGATTACTTTTACGCAGAGTTTTGAATGCTGCTTACAATTTGTATAGCGAATTGTTTCGATAGGAACGATCTACTGGTTGAATCGTTCGCGAGGGATACCTCGTGCGCCTCTCGAACCGCCGAGTTTCAACGGGTTGCAGAGGAAAGGCATTTACACTCTCAGGCTCATCACTTTCTGAGGGCACGCGCTGCGGATTTCCGCGCATCGAAGTTAGGGTACAAGGCGGCGACAGGCCGCCGCTGACGCCCCCAAACTTTCAGTTACGCATCCCCCGACCGCTGCATGACGAGGCCGATCTGCCTGGATTGCGCGACCAATTGTCCACTGCTGTCCCACAAGCACCCTGACTCGACCATCCGACCGCCGGTCAAATCGTTGGTCTGAAATTCAGCGAGGATCCATCCTGGGTTGGGTCTTCGCCTGACGTGAACAGTCAATTCGATGGTTGGCACCCAGCCCACAGGACCGATCCGGACAAATGGCGAAGGTGGAAACGTATCGCAAAAGAGCAGCAGTGATCGCACATCGGCGGGACGCCCATCCGAGAAGCGAACCCATCCACTCAAGACAGGCGCAAGCGCTGGGTTAGAATCCACTTGGTGCGGATTCAATCTGACGTCGAGTTTCTTCATCATCGGGATATCGATGGACTGTAAATCACCGGTTCTCGGCGGGCACTGTTCGGGAGCTGGAATATCGATCGCCGGAAGCGAAATATCAGCATCGACCCCCACAGATTGCGCCAGATCGCTATACGCCGCAATCGCGAGTAGCCGAACTTGCCCCTCTTGTATGAATACCGCTCGAACAGTGGTCAAGGTTCGCCCTTTTCGAACCACCTCGAGCTCAACTTGAAATGCTTCACCGCCCAGCCCTGGTCGCAAGTAGTGAGTGGTGAATGAAATCGGATCCGGGTGCTCGATCGCATCTGCACAGGCGGCTGAGATGATCGATAGTAGAAATCCCCCGTTGGGGTTGTCTCCAATGTTCCAGCCACGATCGAGCAAGCCGACGTATCGCCCTTCTGCCACCCTTTCGACCCACGTATCACGATCAAACTCAAACATTAGACATCCACGCTCTTTTCCCAACCACCCCACTCTCTCCGGTCGCCATATGGCCATATCGTCCTTTCGGTTGCAACTAACCCAAGGATGTACCTAACCACTCTGGCTATTCATACGAGTGCTCGAACCTTGGGTTGCACTCTCGAGCCCGTTTGCTACCTTTGTCTTCTTGAGGCCAGGCGCCACCCCGTCATAAAAGAGGAGCGATACCGATGAGCAAACCTGTGGCGTTAGTAACCGGTGGCGCGTCGGGCATAGGTGCTGAAGTCTGCCGATTGCTTGCCGAAAAAGGTCACCGCGTGGCCGTGTGCGATCTCAATCTGGCGCTTGCACAGCAGGTGGCAGACGAGATCGGCGGACTTGCCATTGCCTGCGATGTGGCGGATCCAAACGGCATCCAAACAGCCTTGGATACTTGCCGGGCTTCGCTTGGCGCGCCACTCTACGTTCATTTGAATGCTGGCGTCATGACCGTGCCGCCCGATCAGCCTTATCTGGCGATCGAGGACGTATCCCTGGAACAGTATCGACGCATCATAAGCATCAACTTAGACGGCGTCTTTCACGGTCTGCAGACTTTCATCCCCTTGATTCGAGACCAAGGGGGCTGCATCACCGTCACGGCGTCCATCGCAGGGCTGGGTTATGTGCCTGTGGATCCGCTTTATACCGCAACCAAGTACGCCGTCATCGGCCTCACTCGCTCGGTAGCGGCGGCGAACTCGGGCACTGGAATGAGATTGAACGCGATCTGTCCGGGCGTGGTGGACACAGCCATCGTACCGGAAAGCTTTAAGTCCCGACCGATGATGCCCGCTCGAGTGCTTGCCGAAGAGGTGGTCGATCTGTTGACCCATGGAGTCAACGGCGAAATTCGCGTCAAAATCACTGAAGAGCGTCCGAGCTTTAGCGTCGACCCAACCCCGCTGGCTTGAGCGTTCTGCCCTAGCAGGTGCGACGATGGACATAAGTGCTCGCTTGGCGAGAGACTGAGCGGCCAACGATTGGCCGACCCACGACTGGGCGACACTGAGGCGCGCTGACTCTTTTATCGGGTTTAAGGCGCAGCTCCGGGTGCTTCGCCGGCTGCGCCAACAAGAGACTGCAATTTTGATCGACGCACGGGTAGTCCATCTTGGCTATGAACCCGTGTTCTCAAAAAGTGCTTAACCACCAGCGTTTTGGTGCAACCCGATGCAAGGCAGACTTACGGCATGCGGCAGTTGAACACCGTCGCTATCGTGCGCTTGGATTCCCGATCAGACAAAGAGGAAATTTTCAGGTCGGTCGCCTCCGAGTCCACGCAGGGCTCGCCGCCGAACACCGAGGCCATCCAGCCAAGCATTTCCTTTAGACCCCAGAGGCGCTACCAAAGGGTGATGCTCTGATCCTCGATTTTTGAAGATCAGAGCCTGGGTGATGCCTAGATCCTCTGAATCAGAGTTCCCGTGCCTAACCCGCCCCCGCAACACATCGCGATGAGCCCATATTCCCCTTCCGTGCGCTGCAATTCGTGGACGGCTTTGGTGGTCAGGAAACAGCCCGTCGCGCCGAGCGGATGACCCAATGCGATGGCACCCCCGTTGGGGTTAACGCGCGCCAAATCCGCACCCACAGTCTTCGCCCAGGAGAGCACAACGGATGCAAAAGCTTCGTTCACCTCGAAGACGTCAATATCGTTAATCGACAATCCTGTCTTAGCCAACATTTTCTCAGTCGCTGGAATGGGGCCTTCGAGCATCAACACCGGGTCACAGCCAACAAGTTGCGCATCAATGACTCTGGCCAGCGGTTTCAAGCCCAAGGCCTCAGCCTTTGAAGCCGTCATGAGCAAGACGGCAGCCGCACCGTCGGCGATTTGAGACGAGGTGCCTGCGGTATGTACGCCATCTTCTCGAGCCACGGGCTTTAATTCACCCAGCGCCTCGAGACTCGTGTCTCGTGGGATTTCATCCGTGTCGAACACGATGCTCTCGTCCGTGCGTTTTCCATCTGCGCCAAAAACAGGCACGTCCAAAGGAATGATTTGTGACTTGAAGTGGCCAGCAGCAATGGCCTTTTTCGCCCGCGCTTGCGACTCGAGCCCAAAAGCATCCGTATCGCTGCGGGTGAGCTGATACTTCTCCGCCATGCGCTCGGCACCTTCAAATTGGCTGGTGAACTCGTAATGTTCAAAATATGATCGGGACACCGGCTTGCCCATTTCTGGCTTTAAACCAACCGAATCTGAGCCGATCGGCAATCGAGACATGTTCTCAAC
>CAYZUV010000149.1:0-5620 GCA_964481245.1 uncultured Pseudomonadales bacterium | reverse complement strand
GCCGTGGCCAATTCTCGATGGAATTCAGCCACTATGATCCCACGCCGCGAAATGTGGCTGACGAGGTGATAAAGGAAGCGAAAGAGCGTAAGGAAGCCAAGGGTTAACGTTCATGCTTTTACCCAAGAAGAACGCGGCGACAGCCGCGTTTTTTTTGTCCGAGAGACACTACGCGGGTGAGTCTACCTATGTGGCTTATCGGCCTCCTACTATTAGGTTCATGTTGCTGTTAGCTAGAGAGGCTCATTTTCATCTAGCGAAAGTGCGATCACCTTTTTTTATCCGCCCCGTCACTTACTCACTGTTACTCAATGGGCCCAGTCGGTCAGAAAAGCCGCTGACTGGGCTGCTGCAAGGTTTGTTTACCCGCTTCAAAGGGCGGCAAAACAAGAGGCTCAAATGGGCCTTGAGTAACTTCGTAATCACCGCGCCTGCGTCCATGTCAGCTTGAAAACTGATTTGAGGGGCGCTGGAATTCGTACGCATTGAGAGTCAGGTTGGCAAGCTGTATCCGCGGTTGTTAGCGCCGATGGGTCAATAGGTGCGCGTTAACGCAATTCTCAAGTCGTCCAGTTCGTAAATATTTAGCGGCGGTCGCAGCGGAGAAATTACGGATGTCGAACATGCTCTGAGGGGTGAAGAATGCGGAATGGGGCGTGATCACTAATCGATGCTTGATCCACGCCTCACCCTTTTGCCAAGCCTGAATGAGCGGCTTGCCTGTATTCGCGGGTTCATCGGGAAGGACGTCCAGACCTGCCGCCAAAATGCGCCCTGATTTCAGCGCTTCATAAAGTGCGTCGATGTCGACGATCGGGCCGCGGGCAGTGTTGATAAGAATCAATCCTGGTTTCGCAGCCTTAAGAACTGATTGGTCGATGAGGTTCTTGGTTTCGTCCGAAAGAGGAAGATGGAGCGTGACGATGTCGCTCGTCGCCATGAGTTCCTCCAGAGAATCTTTTCGTTCAATGCCCAGGGCCAATTCGTACCCATTGGGTTTGTAAGGGTCGAAAAACTGAACATTCATGTCGAACGCTTTGAGTCTAAGCGCGGCTGCCGTGCCGATCCGGCCGAGCCCGACGATACCGACGGTTTGTGTGGATAACCTCTGGCCGTAGGGATTCAGCGCGGGTCGCCAGTTGGCAACGGGATCTTCCCTAAGCGCCTCGTCATGGAAAGCAATGCTTTTGGTGAGGGTCAGCATGAGCGCCATGGCGTGATCGGCGACTTCTCGAGTTCCGTAGTCCGGCGTGTTGCATACTGGAATGCCAAGGTCTGACCAGGCCTTTAAGTCCACCTCATCAAACCCAACCGCTGGTTTGACATAGATTCGACATTGCTTAAGTTTCGGCATCAGTTCGAGAGGCAACGGTGGCCCGACCAATGCATCACAATTGGCTAGCAACTCAGGAGGGATATCGTTTGGATGTGCAAAAAAGTGAGGGGTGATGTCCTCAGTTGAGCCCAGTCCAGATCGTTCGGGGACCAAATCATCATCCCATCGTATTTTTGGCCATACAACGTTGAACATAGCTCTTTCCTTTTGTGCCTTTTTGTATTGAAAATAGTTGTTGGAGATTGAATATTGCGGCTCTGACACTCGATCCTAGGACCCAGGGAGCGGACGTCCTAGTCGAGGTGCGAATCTAAACCTGTCATCATTTCACCAACATACTGACCGCTCAGCAAGTTATTGAGTTGATTGAGGTCCTCGAGAGCGGTCGACGAAATGCAGTGTAACAGCGCGAATCTGCGTGAGCTGCTCACGGCAGCTCTGGCCTCAATCCCAAAGCGTCCCTAGCTTTGACAATTGATGCGTTAATCCGGTAACAAAAATATTCAGCAAAAATTGAGGGGCAGCGGCCTATTTTTCTCGCAGCATAGGCATCAGTTCGGTTCTTGGTGAGATGAGGGATATTGGTGTTTAGTGGCATCGTTTTGACCTTAATCAGAGTGATGCTCACCGATTAAATCGGATGGAACTAGGCAGGGTTACGGGTTGAGCAATGAAAGTAGCAGGTTTGTAGATGCGCGAATTGAACGCTACTTGCGAGTCCATGTGATGGGTTGAAACCCTCTCCTTGCCAAGAGCGTCATCCTTGACATGGATCACAATGCAAAACGAGAGGTTTACAATCAGTCCGAAATCTCTTTATGCTCCGAGAGAGTGTGCCGTATCGGGGTGATTTATGGCATACAAAACCATCTGAACATGGGGGTTAAAAGTGAAAAGAACAGAAAGAGTACTTTTTTGCGCCTTGGGCCTGCTCGCTGCTTGCCTTGGCTTGCCAGCGCTGGCAGCAGAAGGCAGTAAGCGTCAGCTTGAAGAAGTGGTGGTTACCGCTGAGCGACGTGAGTCAACGGTGAGTGACACGGCCATTTCGATCACGGCGCTCGATGGGCAGCTCATTGAAGATTTTGGTTTGAGAAACCAAGAAGATCTTCAGAACTACATCCCAGCGACCACGATTCAACCCTATGACATTGCGATCCGAGGGGTGGGGCGCGTTTTTAGAGCACTGGGTGGTGACCCGGGTGTCTCGACTTATTTTGATGGTGGTTACTCAGAGGACTTCGGTATTGCTTCGACCGAAGGCGGCCTATTTGATATCGAGCGGATCGAGGTGCTTCGTGGCCCGCAGGGCACGCTCTACGGCCGGAATGGGATTGGTGGTGCGGTCAACTTCGTGACCAACAAGCCAAGTCATGATTTCTCTGCCGAAATCAGGTCAATCGTTGGGAGTTATAGTACCGCTGAGGTGTATGGGGTTTTGAACGGATCGCTGATTGATGATGTGTTGGCCGCGAGGGCAACCTTTGTAAGTCGTGATCGAGACGGTACTATCGAGGAGCTAGGAATCGGAGAGGACTTAGATGGTTATGGGGACAAGAACCTTGCCCTTGCCTTCAGACTCACGCCAACAGACAATTTGACGGTTGATTTGCGCGTTAATGATCGTGACTACAGCAGAATCATGGCATCCGCGCAGGGCGCTGGCTCGATTGTGGTCTCAGAAGCGGGTGGTTTGCTTGATGAAATCACAGGAGGCAAAAGAAATACGAGCGCGATGGTGTTCGGATGGCGACCGGTAGATACAACCGTCAGCTGTGCCTCTCTTGCTGATAGAACCAATCCTCTGTGTACCGTTCGAGGCCAACAGATCTTCACCTTTGGTGGCCGTACGGCACAACGTTTGACTCCGGGTGTTGACCCTACGTCTCAAGCCTTTGCACGCCCCAACTTCGCCTATGGTTGGGATCAAACCCTTGCTGACCAAACTTATATTGGCGATGGGACTTACCTTCCAGATCTAGAAGGATCGGACCTTCGAGTTGCCACGAATGGTTTCAACGACGAGAAATTCATTCATAACAATGCGACTCTGAATATTAAGTGGGATGTAACAGATTGGTTAAGCATTAAGTACATCGGTGCCTACACCGACTATCTGTACACCCGAGTCACAGAAGATGACCGTTCCAGCAATGTGACCGATCTTCAGTTTCATGCGAACCAGGAAAACGAAAACTATCAGCACGAAGTCCAATTGTTTCTGGACATCGGTGATGACATTACGGTCACGGCGGGTGGTTTCTACTACGCTAACCAGATCGACCAGCGTCTGGACTTTTGGTCACCTGGCATGGCGCGCTTTGCCGAAGCAGCAAACTATGGTCCAACGGCTGCCGCGGTTACAGCCTCGCTGGGGCTAGACCCAACGAACCAACAGTTGGTAGCGAATGTGGCTCGTGCGGTGTATGGAACCGATACTGGCGCTGAACTTAACCCAGTAACGGGTGCGCCGCTAGGCACAAATCCTGTGTTAGGCGCCTATGCGTTTCCGGGCCAAGTGGGTTGGAATACGGCGCGAGACGTTGGTTGTGGTCTTGTGGACCTTCAGGGCTTAGTGCCCGTCGCCGCATTCTCTGACCCGTCCACAAAATCGGTTTGTTTCATCTCAGGTCCTTGGCTTGGCGATACCGCTGACTTCGGTCCGGGCAATGCCCCCTCAGGTCCTAAAGGCGGCACGGAAGGCACCAGCTTTATCTGGAATACCGAGAACATCACTGAAGCTTATGCGGTCTATGCCCAGATGGAATGGCAGCTTAATGATACTTGGGCTATTACCCTCGGTGGCCGATATGCCAAGGATGATAAGCAAGGGTTTGAAAACCTCTACCTTTATCGAGAAGAGGAATTGACGCCTGCAGCGTTGTTCGCCTTTAACGTGGATACCGGTGCGCTGAATCCTGATGGCACACCGACGGGTAACGAAGTGATTCGTTTCAGAGGCTTGCCATTCAGCCAAAGCATTTATCGTGCGCTTGAGAACTCCTTCGACGAAACGAACTGGCGCGTCAATTTCGACTATACGCCAAACGAAGACACGCTCATTTATCTCTCCGCGACGACCGGATATCGAGCAGGTGGCTTCAACCTAGGTTACTTCTCAGCGACACCAACCTATGATCCAGAGACCGTATTGGCTTACGAATTGGGTTATAAGGCGACGTTACTCGACGGTACCATGCAGGTGAATGCGTCCATCTTCACGTATGACTATGAAGATGTGCATTTGCAGTTCGTGGGTCAGAGTTTTATCGGGCCCGGCACGAGCGTACGTAATATCGATAGCTCCAAAAACCAGGGCTTTGAGCTCGAGGCATTTTGGTTAGCCACAGACAACCTGAATGTTGGCTTTAACTTCAGCTATACCGATGCGAAGTACACGAGTGAATTGGTCGATCCAGAGACAGGCACGTTAGGTCTTGTGGATAACAATGACCCTTATCGTCCCGATATCTTGTTCAACGCCGCTGAGAGAGCGACATTAATCGAGGGTAAGCGCCTACAAAGAGTGCCAGAGACTAAATTCTCTGCCTTCGGCACCTACACGATGGAAGTGGAATCTGGACGAGTCGAATTGTCCTCAGCCTACTCCATGACGGGTGATGTCTGTTTTGATGTGGCTTGCGGAGTTTTGGATCGTGCACCCGCGTGGGGCCGATGGGATGCGCGTGTGACCTGGACGAGCAACGATGAGCGTTTGTCCATAGGTGCCTATGCCAATAACATCCTCAACGAGATTGGGATTCGGAATATGGACGATGAGAACGTAGAACAAAACTATCTGCGTTCGGTGGTGCCAACACTCCCTCGTATGTATGGGCTCGAAGTTCGCTATCGAATGGGAGCGCTCTGATCTAACAGGGTGTGGAATAAAAAAGGCCCCATAAGGGGCCTTTTTTTGTGCCGAAGTTACAGGGAGTATTTGAGTCCGGCTGCCTGTAACTGGCGATTGTCTGAAACCGGCGCGTTTCTCTAGTGAATGACGAGCGGACAGTCTGCGGATGCTGTGAGGAGATTTTGGAAAGTCTCACTCAGAACCATCGGATTTACAGCGGATTTGGCTGATGTGAGAGTAGCAAAGGCCGAGGCCTTTCTTGGGTTGTAACCGCGCAGCACAATGCTCGAAAGTTCTACCGCCATGCCATTCCACGGGAATGCTCGTTCGATAGAATGAAAAGACGGATAAATGATCTCGGGGCGGGGCTGGTGTGAAATGGTCGGGGTGACAGGATTTGAACCTACGACCCCTGCCTCCCGAAGGCAGTGCTC
>CAYZUV010000148.1:0-5639 GCA_964481245.1 uncultured Pseudomonadales bacterium | reverse complement strand
TACACACTTTCCAGGCGTGCTCCTTCAACCACTCGGACACCTCTCCGGGAAGACTTGCCAGGCTATTGACCCAGCGCGCTTGAGGGCGCAGACGTTATCGAAATTTAGCCGATAACTCAACGCCGCATCTGAATTACATCCTTGAGTTTCGCAGCTTTCGTCGTTCGGTCTCGCGCATGAAGTCCTTTAAGGTTGCAAGATCGCTCGAGGCGAGCCCAATGAATCGAACGCCATACTGCTGAAGATTTGGTGCCTTCACGACAGGTTTCACGTTCATGACTTCTATTTTCGGGCGGATGGATAAATCTGGCTGGAGTGCCAGTTCACAATGATCGATCAAGTCGCCCACCTCGATGGGTACACCCTTACGCAGGCGAAAGCTCACACCACCCTCCGAAACGTCGATGATTTTGCCTCGGTACTTGCGTTCATTCTTGCTCACAATGGCTTCCGCTCGGCTTGCCGCGCCAAGCTCCAGGCGAAACTGGGTGCGCTGCTGCTGATAAACCATGCGATCTGGGAGCGAGCACTCGTACAAGTTGCTGCCGCCAACCATTTTGATTTCGAGCACCTTGGTTGTGAACGAGATCGGGGTCCCGGTGAGCGTTCCGCTGAGGGTTAAGTGATCCCCCACGCGCACGGGATTTCTCATATCGACGGCAACAATCTCGTCGAGTTGAATCACTTCTTTTTCGGTATCGACACCGATCAGGAGGGTCGAGAAGAGGTCTGATGAACGAGGCGTCTTCATAGAGAGTGAAGAGCGCGACCGCTCGATACGCAAGAGTAGTTGTAATTTGCGCTCGTTGCGGTTGATGTCTTGTTGCTCAGAACCAACTTTCTCAAGTTTTTCAACAAGTTGGGCCTGGTGTCGCAACATGCTTCGAATAAGTTCACCGGAAATTCGAACTAGGCGAGCTTCCGCGGCAGCGCGAGCGCCCGCAGTGCGTTTGCCTTCATTGACATCGAGCAGACCCTGTTCGCCGAAGTGCGCTTTTTCCCCGAGTGTGGTCAGAACCGCGTGGCCATTCTCCGCGTCATCGATAATTTCGATGGCACCTTCAACAATAAAAAACATGGGATCGGCAATGTCGCCCTTTTGGAAGAGCGCTTGCCCTTGAGAAAAATTCACGTATTCGGCCGCCTGGCTGAGCAACTCTGCGTCAGAGGGCGGCAACGCCTTGAGAAACTCGTTTTCTGGAACGAGCGTCATCAAATAGTCTTTTGCACTCATAGCAACCAAAGGCTGAGTCCTTAAAATTGTCAAGTCGATAGATTATAACCGATCTACCGGTCGATCAAACGTGAATTATATCAACGCATCCAGTTCAGGGCACCCTCGTGTTACGTATCGCGGCTCGGCGAGACCAATGGCGTCAAGGCCTTCGAGCGCGAATACGTGGCCAGACAGGGGGTGACCGTTTGTTCGGTTGCCCGAGTTGCGAATGGAGGTGACAAAGAGTGCGGCAAGGCGATCTCCCCCAAAATTGACTGAGCTTGGAAGGGATATCGGCATCTTGAGCCTGAGCTTTAGCCTGCCGTCTGGGTCGACGCAGAGAATCTCGCCACTTGCGATCAGTGCTGCCCAAACATTGCCTTCGGCATCAACGGTACAGCCATCGCTCGCAGTATTGAGTGCCCCTGTGTCAAAAAAGACGCGTTTGTTGGATAACGCACCATCCGGATCATAGTCGTAGGCCAAAATACGGCGCCGCCCGTCGGTGAAATAGAAAGTGCGACCATCGGGAGAAAATGCAGGGCCATTGGAGACAATGATGTCCTCCTCTAGTTGCTCAAGCTTGCCCTCGCCGTTGAAACGGTAAAGACTGCCAAGGCCTCGTGTTCGCTCCTTGATGCCCATGGAGCCGAAGACGAACTGCCCATTGCGATCGACCTTGCCATCATTCAGGCGTGTGTCTGGCCGATCGGGTTCAGGGTCGACAAGGTATGTGAGTGTTGACGTACGCAGGTCAAACGCGTGAATGCCTGATTGAAGCGCAACTAGGACGACAGAGTCAGTCACCACGGCAAGGCTGCCGGCCATGGCTGGCAGCGCGAAACATTCGATTAAGCCGCTAGGTTCTCTCAGAAACAACCTGGGCTGGTAACTATCCAGCCAAAGGAGTCGCGATGTTGGCGGGTCCCAAAGCGGGCCCTCGCCCAGCTGGCATGGCGTTTGACTCACAACTTGAAGGGTGAACACGGTCTTAAGCCTATTTCTGATCGAGCACTGCGGCAGTGTATCCTTCGACGGTTAGAGAGACTAGGAGATACCGATGAGGCGAACTCAGGACATCCTGCCCGAGGTCCAGACGATCACAGTTCAGGCGAATGGTCTGCAGTTTGAGGTCGATACTATGGGCGAGGGCGATCGATTGGTGTTGTGCCTGCACGGATTTCCAGAGCACAGTGTGTCGTGGCGATTTCAACTGCCATTTCTTGCCAAACTCGGCTATCGCGTTTGGGCGCCTAATATGCGCGGCTACGGCAATTCGGATGTGCCCAAGGGCGTCAAGAATTACCAACTCGAAGTGTTGATGGAAGACGTGGGCGCTCTGATCGATGCCGCCAACGCGCGCGAGGTCATTCTGATGGCCCACGACTGGGGGGCAGTCATTGCCTGGCATTTTGCGATTCGCGAAATCAGGCCGCTCAAGCAACTGGTGATCTGCAACGTGCCGCACCCGGTGCCAGCGATGAAGGCCATGGGCTCCGGACTCGAACAGCTCAAAAAGTCATGGTATATCTTCTTCTTTCAGCTGCCATGGTTCCCTGAACGGATGATGGCGAGGGGCAGCATGGGTGACCTTATTCGTTCAAGCGCGAGCACCCCTGAGAATTATTCGAGCGATGTGGTGGCTCTTTTTGAGGAGAACGGGTCAAGGCCAGAGAATTTGACTGCGATGGTCAACTATTACCGCGCCCTGGTCCGTGGTGGCGGCTCCGCCCGCCAACGAAAGCTGGGTTTCCCGAAGATCGAAACCCCGACGCTCATGCTTTGGGGTGAAGATGACATGGCGCTGTCCATGGCCACCACTTTTGGCACTGATGCCCATGTGTCGGATCTCACGCTTCGGTATTTCCCGGGCATCTCGCACTGGGTTCAGCAAGATGCGCCCGCCGAATCAAACGCGATGCTCAAGGCATTTTTGGCGGGGGATGCCGTGCCTCAATATGCCTCGCTGCAGCGATAACCCAAGGGGCGGTTCAACTGCCGTGTGATGGGCCGCCCGCATCGAAGCTACTAGTGATTATTGGTCGGATCAGCAGCGCGTTTGATCGCTGAGTGCATGAGTGCCTTCAGGGTGCCGTCACTCAATAGTGCGTCCAGGTGATCGTCGATCCAAGCTCTCAGCGCGTCAGACTTAGGCATCAAAATGCCTTTGTCTTGTTCCGAGAGGCGCTGACCCGGCATGGTGGCGCAGAGCGTTGGGTAGCGCGAGGTCATCACCGCCACCTCAATCGCGTCGGTGATCATGACATCGGCCTGGCCCTCCAGCAGCGCATCGAAAATGGTTCGGTTGCTCGGGTGAACCATGATCTCTGCCCGCGTCACGTGCTGCCGCACATAGCGTTCATTGGTGCCGCCTGGGTTCACGATGACCTTCACAGAGGGTTGATCGATCGCCTCAAGACTCGCTAGATGTTGAGCGGTTTCGCATCGCGAGATCGGCGTTTTGCCGCCGGTGTGGTAGGGCAAGCTGAAGTAGGCCTGCTCGGCTCGCGCCGGAATGATGGAGATACCGCTCATGCCGATATCAAACTTCCCCTCAGAAAAATCGCGCATCAGCGTGGGCCACGAGGTCTCGACCCAGTGAATCCGAGCGCCCAGTTCATGGGCGAGTTGCTCAGCCAGCTCGATATCAAACCCTTGTCGCTCGCCGTTCGCATTGACGTAGCTGAACGGCGCGTAATCGAGCGTGGTGCCCACGCGCAGAATCCGACTTTCGCGAATCTGGTCGAGCGGGGACGTAAAATAAGCCAGTGACCTCAGCGACTGATAAAGCGCGATTTGATAGTCACCTGGCAGCCCATCGAGCCGCGTTTGTTGGATGAAAGTGGCTTCGCTTTCGACCTCGGGTTGTGTTCCGAGCTCGGCCAATATCTGATCGCCTAAAACCAACAGGCGGGGCCTGATCTGAGCGCCAAGTTCAGGCGCTGGTCCGTTTGGTGGCTCGGTTGCCCAAACGGTAAACCAATAACGTTGAATAGCTTTCGCTGCTTCAATTTGAGCTGTGAAGAATCGGGTGGTTGCTGCAGGTGTGAGACGAAATTGAAGCCCAGAGATCACGGCTTGCTCAATCACCACCTGCTCGCGCGCTAGGTCCTCGATCGGTCGGCCAGTAACCCATTTGGCGTGGGCCACGTCCTTCATCAGCGCCAGTCGCGCATGAATGGTTTGCTCTAAGGCGCCGGCTGATGCACCGGGTGCAGTGCTACTAAGCAGGTAGGTGAACAAAATGAGCAAGAGGCCCCGCATGAGTAGACTCCGAATGGCTAGCGTTCGAATGGTATCATCGGCGGTGAAAGGTTTTGACCCACTCTCTTTTATCCAATCATCACTTAAGGAATTTTCATGAGCGATTGTCTTCTCTATGAGCAAACCGGCGCTATCGTTACCCTGACGCTGAACAAACATGAAACGCGCAATGCGATCTCTGAGGATGAGATGGTTTCGGCGATTGTTGACGCTTGCGACCGAATCAATGCCGATCAATCCGTTCGTGTAGCAATTCTGACTGGGGCGGGATCAGCGTTCAGCAGCGGGGGCAACGTCAAGGACATGAAAGACAAAGCAGGCATGTTCGGTGGCACGCCGAATGAGATTCGCGAAGGGTATAGAAAAGGTATTCAGCGGATTCCGCTCGCGGTCGACGCGCTCGAAGTGCCGATCATTGCCGCCGTGAATGGGCCCGCCATTGGTGCAGGCTGCGATTTGGCCATGATGTGCGACATGCGCATTGCATCTGAGAAGGCGCTATTTGCTGAGAGCTTCGTGAAAGTGGGCATCATTCCTGGGGACGGCGGGGCCTGGTTCTTACCACGAGTGATCGGTCAGGCACGCGCCAATGAAATGTCTTTCACGGGAGAGCCCGTTAACGCCGCCAAGGCGTTAGAGTGGGGCATGGTCTCCCAGGTGGTAGCCCCAGACGAGCTGATGAATGCGGCGAATGATTTAGCAGGCCGAGTAGCAGCGAACCCTCCGCATGCGTTGAGAATGACCAAGAAGCTTTTGAAAGCCCAGCGGGGTGCGGATTTACCCTCGCTGTTAGAAATGTCGGCTGGCTTTCAGGCGCTCGCGCATCAAACCAAAGACCATGAAGAAGCCGTCAACGCCATGCTCGAGAAGCGGCCCGCTCACTTTACGGGAGAGTGATCGAGATAGGTCGATTGTGGGCGGGAATCTACGGTACAGCTGGATTCCCCTAAGCCTGCCGCTATGTTTGCGTGCACTTTAGCGGCTTGAACCCCAGATTGCGCCTCGGTCCCCCATTTATTGCAGCGGCAGGAGAAGAGCGTCATCAACAGCCAATGGCTCGTGGGATTGCCCCAATTGTTTTTATCGCGTCTTAAGAGGAAGCGGTAAGCGCTCGGTCCGGATAGTCACAAAAAATGGCGTCCACGCCCCAAGCGCGCAT
>CAYZUV010000147.1:0-5689 GCA_964481245.1 uncultured Pseudomonadales bacterium | reverse complement strand
GGTTGTGTCAAGAATTCAGGTGGGTAGCTTGACCGTAGCGGTGCCAAAAACGCGGGTCTCGTCTTTACTGTTCATGACCGTAAGATCAATCTCTACCATGCCCGCATCGGTATCGATGTCTGTGACCACCCCGCTAATGTGATGCGGCTCGTCCGCGATCACGGGAGCTCTGAACACGGTGTCGATGCTCTTGATTTCAGCCTCCGGCGCCCAGCGGTGGATCATTGCGACAAGGAAACCCTGACTCATGACCCCTGGGATCATAGCTCCAGGGAGGCCCTCTTTTTTGGCGCCCTCGTGATCGGTAAACCTGGGTCCACCCCAGCCAATCAGATGCGCAAAACGAGCCCCTGTCTCGAGCCGAGTATCCGGTTCAAAAGCAGGGAGTTCCTCGCCGAATTCGACATCATTGACGTGGTTCACACTCATGCTTTCTTCTCCCGCATTACGGAACGGCTGTCCGAGTTTGCGACGTGCACCCCAGCCTCGTCGTAAAATTCAATACGGGTCACGACGAAAATCATACGCCCTGAACGGCCCGTTTTGGTGTAGATATCGTGCAAATGCGTGCGTCCGACCAGCGCTTGACCAGGCCGAACGGGCGCAAAACATTCGATACCTTTCCCTGCATCCATGCCAAAACCGAACCGAGGAAAATCTTCTGGCATTGACCGTCTGCCGCTCAAGCACGCGAGGTAAGTAGGCGGCGCCTGAAAATCTGGGTGATGGGTATCGAGATACTTCTCGCTCAACTCCCCCGAGAGCTTCGCGTACTCCGTGGTTACCGCTGGGTCAATGTTGAAGGTTTTCTCGTCAAAGGACTTATTGAGAAAGCGCTCCCGCAATTCTTGAATATCTGCATCCATAGGTCTAGTTTCCCTTGAGGCTAACTGCCTCGAATCGCCCTGCTTTGAGTTCTTGGACGAGATCCTCGATGTTCTTGATGGGCTGTTCAAATCGGGTGCCGCAACGGCCGATGTGACTCACAATGTGAGAGTCACTGCCACCGATGCCCTGATAACCATTGGTCTCTGCGCCTGCCAGGGCGATTTGATCCTCATCGTCGCGACTGCCGCCGTTCAAAGTCTCTACGATGGTGACCCCAGGGGGTATACCGAGCGTATCCGTGTGAGCGAACATGCCAACGCGTGGGCGGCCAGGATGACAAGGCGCAGCAACGGCCCCATGCGCCGCTGCAGCCTCCAACACGATTGCGAGCGGTGTGTTGATGCTCGCGAAATCAAACGCTTGGGTCATCGCCTCGGTCACACCAAACACCAGGACATGACCATATTCGGTTTCGACTTCACTGGCCTTTAAGATCGTGAGATCAAACGCTGCTGCCAATTCGGAGTAGTCAGAGTCAAAATCGAACTGACGATGCTCAGTCAGTACAAAGCCCTGAATTGGCAGCGATTTCGCACGAATCCATTGACAGTAGTTTTCTACTTTTGCGCGTCCGTCGTCTGATTTTATAGAGTGTGTATGAAGGTCAAGAATCACAAATTATGGGCCGATGTGCTCGGCGTCCAAATTAAAATGAGGGGCCATTATACCGATCCCTTCTCACTTTTCGAGATGACGCATTCCGAGAAAACGGCATGAGGTTGCCAGTGATTTTCAGTGAGCTGGACCAGTCGAATGAGCGCTTGGTCGTTGTCGATGATGATTTCGCCGAGCGTTCCAAGCTGGAGCGATTGATTGCGGGGAAGGGTAGGTGAGCCGGGATTGACGAGTGTCAGATCACGATAACGATGTACCATTTCGAGGTGCGTGTGTCCGAACACAATGATGTCTGGCAATGCGTCGAAATAACGTGACAGCTTCTCTCTGACGTGAGGTTCGTCTTTTCGTTCCGGTGATGGACAGTGGTGCACCATGCCGACAGAAAAATCTTCGAATGAGAGTCTCCACGAAGGCTTGACTCGATCATCAAGAATGCCTCGATCGCCATTGCCCTCCGAGACGTAAGTGGGTGCCAGCTGGATTAGCTCATCGACCACATCGAGGGTATGCAGATCGCCTGCGTGCAAGATTGCATCACTGCCCTTTAGAAATTCGATAGCCGAGGGCCAAAGCGATCCGATGGTGCCCGGCATATGCGTGTCCGCAATCAAACCGATGCGCTTACTCGCCACGCACAGGCTCCAACTGCGCTACACCAAGGTTATGAAGTGTGAATGCATACTCGTCGGCTGTCTGTTGAATGCGTTTGGCAAGGGATGTGCCTGAGCCGTGACCCGCGCCTGTCTCGATTCGGATCAATGTCGGCGCGTCGCCTGCATGAGACGCCTGAAGCGTTGCTGCAAACTTGAACGAGTGCGCGGGGACGACGCGGTCATCATGATCGGCCGTGGTGACCAAAGTGGCGGGGTATGTCACGCCAGGTTTAAGACTGTGGACAGGAGAGTAGTGTTTTAAGTACTCAAACATCTCGGCGTCGTCTTCCGAGGTACCATAGTCATAGGCCCAGCCAGCGCCTGCGGTGAATCGGTGATAGCGAAGCATATCCATCACGCCGACACCGGGTAGCGCGACTTTCATAAGATCTGGCCTCTGGGTCATCACCGCGCCAACCAACAAGCCGCCATTGGAACGTCCACGAATCGCCAACTTGCTGGAATCGGTGTACCCCTGGTCGATTACATACTCGGCTGCTGCGATGAAGTCTTCGAACACGTTCTGCTTTTGCATTTTGGTGCCCGAGAGATGCCAGGTCTTACCAAATTCGCCGCCGCCTCTAAGGTTAGGTACAGCGTAAATACCCCCCAGCGATAACCAGAGGCCCACTGCACTACTAAAGCTTGGGGTCAGCGAGATATCAAATCCGCCGTAACCGTAGAGCATCAGAGGAGCGGGTATCGACGGGTCTCGATCCTTCTTGTGGGTAATGATCATGGGTACCTGGGTGCCGTCTCGGGAGCTATAAAACACCTGAGTCGAAACGTAAGCCTCTGGGTCGAAAGCTATTTCAGGCCTGAAGTGAACGCGCGACTCGCCCGACTCAGGGTCAAGACGATAAATCGTCGATGGCGTGTAGTAGTTTGTGAATCGGTAATAGAGTGCCTCATCAGATTCTTTGCCTCGAGGGAGCGAAGCGGAACCCAGGCCGGGTAGCGGGATTTCTCGGAGGCGTTTTCCACTCGTGGTGTATTGAAAAAGTCTCGAGCGAGCATCCACGAGATAGTGCGCGAACAGGTAGCCTGCGCCGGTAGCCACCTCGAGCGGCGAATCAGTCTCGGGGATTACGTCAACCCATTGCTCAGCGTGAGGTCGATCGAGCGTCGTCTTCACCACCCGACCATTAGGTGCATTGAGATTGGTGTATAAAAAGATGGAATCGCCCTCGCTGGCGATAAGCCGCGTGTCCGCGCTCATAGTGTCCTGGATCGTCACGAGGCGTCCAATTCGGTGTGGCTGGGTCTGAGACCATTCTGCGGCGGGCTGCACATCCTTTTCCGCTCCGATTTTCGAAGCCTCGACTGCTGCGTCTTTTGACGTTTGAACCATAGACAACTGGCTCTTTGAGAGTGGTTCGGATCGAACAATGCGATCAATCGCAGCAATCTGCAGATCATTGCCCGCTGTCGTCTGCGCACCCTCAATGGCAAGATACTGCTGGTCTTCGCTTACGCGCCCAGAGACGTAGCGGCGCTGCTCAATAGACTCTGCGCCGAAAATCAATCTATCGTTTGATTGATCTGTGCCTACGATATGGAAATAAAGAAGGTGCTGATTAACCTTGGCACTCAACGCGCTGCCTTCTGGGGGCTCATAGCTTGAGTAATAGAATCCCTCATCGCCGACCCAGCTGAGCCCAGAGAATTTCACGTGCTCAAGGGGGGGGTTCAGTTCTTTTCGGGTCTCAGCGTCAATGACATAAACCGTTCGCCAGTCAGAACCCGCGCTTGACGTGGCGTAAGCCAAGAATCGGCCACTCACAGAAAAAGAGACGCCCGCAAGTGAGGTTGTGGCATCTTCGCTGAACTGATTGGGGTCAATGAAGATTTCTTCTCGACCGTTGTCGTCCTGCCTCATGAGCACAGAGTGGTTCTGTGTACCGTTATTGCGATAGAAGTAGATCCAACTGCCTTCTTTAAAGGGTGGGGACTCGGTCGGATAGTCAAGAAGTTTCGCGAAACGACTTGCGAGCTCGTCGCGATAGGGGATTTGATCTAAGTAGCCTCGGGTCACCTCGTTCTGTCGAGCAACCCAATCTGCGGTCTCATCACTGAGATCATCCTCGAGCCAGCGATAGGGGTCAGAGACGGCCTGCCCGAAATAGAGGTCGGTGTGCTCAACCGTCTTTGTCTCCGGGTAGTTGAGCTCAGTCTTTTGTGGTGTGTCACCGCAGCTCGTGAGCAAGATGACGCTTAACGCGAGGCAGACTTGAGCGATGCGACGACCGAGGCTGAAGAGGTGCTCGGGGTGCAGCGCGGGCTGCCTCGCTGGATGATTCGCGGCGCCAGAGTGTTTTATCGGAACCTGATCCTTGCACATGCGTGGATGGAGAGGGCTAAGCGTGCTAAGAGAACAGTCCAAAATCATCATGAGCCTCCAGCAAAATAAATTGGGGTCTACGAGTGCCCTGGGTGGGTTTCGTTTCGGTCGCTCACCATAACATCTCGGATGAACTGCTCAAATGAATTGACGCAGTGCTGCGTTCGATCCGGGCCGCAAATTTCGCCTGCGAACACGTGTTCAGCCAGCGTCGTCTCGTCCGGCAGAGGAAGTCGGCAGGAGGCAGGGTGTGGCCAGTGTGCGAGGGTGGCAAGTGCCTTCTTGGCACTTATGGTTGGGTCAAGATCACCGAGCATGATGGCCATAGGTGTCGTCCATGATCGAGGTGATTGCCGGGTAAACCATCGCACCACTTTTTGCATTTCAATTACGGCCTGAAGGGGGTAACTCGTCGACCAGTATTTAGCAACCGCTTCAGATTCAGGGGTCCAAGATCGGGTTCGGCCGAGGAGTAACGGCAAAAACCACTCGCTGCCAGGTAGCGTCAGCAACCAAGAATAAGACTGCTTGATACCGAAGTTAGGCGCCATGTACACCATCGCCATGGGCCGACCAAACTGCTTGTTGAGTGCCTTAGCCGCCCAACAGCCAAGCGGCGCGCCCGTGGAAGTGCCCAAGATGATCGTTTGATGACCCAGTCGATGCGCAATGTCAGCGCCGTTGGTGACGCTTTGTAGCCAGTCCTCGGCTGAAGCCTGCATGACATCCGTCTTGAGGCCATGGCCAGCAAGTCGAACTTCGACCAAATTGGCCTGCAGTCGATGCGCCAAATGTTCGGCGATAGGGGCCGTCTCCCGTCGACAGGCTGAAAAGCCATGGATATGTAGAATCGATAGCGGCGTCCTCACTGGCGCCTCTGCTTGAGCGAAGACTATACGGGCGTCTGCGTCTTCTATGACGGCTTGCTTACTTTCACTGTCGTGAAGCCAGCTAGGTAAGGCATCCAGCGTGAGCTCTGTTGGCACTTCAGACTCGGGTGCGCGTGCATCAAGACGGGGCCCGCTGTATTTGAACCATAGCGTGAGGGCAACAAGCCCGAAGAGGATAATCGAAAGCGTCAAGGTGAACTCTTTTGCGTCATTAAGTGTTGGGCAGTTTAGCTTTGACGGTGGGTAACTTCGATCTCAGACCAAGAATTTGTTTCGCTGGTAGGCGCTTTAAAGTAATA
>CAYZUV010000146.1:0-5695 GCA_964481245.1 uncultured Pseudomonadales bacterium | reverse complement strand
TGGTGCCGAGAAGAGGACTTGAACCTCCACGCCCTTTCGAGCACTAGCACCTGAAGCTAGCGTGTCTACCAATTCCACCACCTCGGCAAGGGGTGCGAGATTACAAGGAGCGTAAGACGCTGTCAATGAAGCCCCCTCGAAGACAAGGTCGCCGGCAAGGGTCGACGGAGAAAGGAAAAGATCGTGAGATTAGGTCGAAATCAGAGCAGCTGATGCAGGCTATTTGCGATCTCTTAACCTCTGAAAGTTGTGGCCTAACTCGTCGCCAGATTGCGGGCAGGCTGTCTCTGACGGCTCAGGACAAACAAGCACTTGATGATGCGATTGAAGATCTCCTCCTCAATCAAAAGGTGGTAGAGGGCGCTGGCCGTCGCTATCGCCTCGCGGAATTCACCACTGCATCAGGCCTCATTTCAGGCCGCGTTTTTTCGCATCCAGATGGATTTGGCTTTGTGCAAGTTGAAAATGGCGAAGACGTCTTTTTGTCGCCCCATCAGATGCGAGGGGTTTACCACGGTGACAGAGTGAGGGTGGTATTGCGCCCGGGTCGATCAGGACGCAGTGAAGGCGTCATTGATGAGGTCACGACGCGAGCGTTTGACCGTTTGTTGGTTCGCTTAACGCGAGACGGTCGGTCATGGCTGGGTGAGCCGCTCGCAAAAAATCTCTTTCATTCCGTGCGCATTGTCGATTCGGGCGGTATCCACATGGAAAAAGGCCGGATAGTCGAGGTGGCTTTGCTCTCCTATCCAAGCCATCGAGAATCAGCGACCGGCCGCGTGTTGCACGAGGGATCCGGGGACCGACTTCAAGACCAAATCAGAGCGATTGCCGAAGCCGAGGGGATTTCCCTTGCGTTTTCGCCCGAAGTCGAACAAGCGGCTGAATCGCTCGGGGCATCACCTGAAGCCAATCAAGACACCAAGCGTCGAAACCTCGAGCGCTTAGCCTTCGTGACCATTGATGGGGAAGACGCCAAAGATTTCGACGACGCTGTATTTGCTAAGCGAACGAAACAGGGCTACACCCTGTATGTGGCCATTGCGGACGTGGCGCATTACGTAGAACCTGGCTCGCCCATTGACATGGAAGCCACGTCACGTGGCACAAGCATTTATTTTCCTGGCACCGTGTTGCCGATGCTGCCCGAGGCACTCAGCAATGAATTGTGCTCGTTAAAGCCGGATGTCCCGCGATTGGCCATGGTATGTGAGCTCACATTTGATGATACAGGTGAACGCACTGGCTATGCCTTTTATGAAGCGCAGATTCGCTCGAAAGCCAGATTGATTTACGAAGAGGTGGCTGAGCATCTCGAGCAAGGCTCGGAAATCCATGCCCCAGCGGCAGTGCGCAAGTCACTGCAAGCCCTCAAAGCGCTGGCCGAGCGGTTACTGGCAGCAAGGGCGAAGCGCGGTGCTCTTGAGATTGAAGTGGCAGAAACAAGGATGTTCTTGGATGCATCGGGTGAACCTATTGATCAGCGGTTGAATCAGCGGACGCTGGCCCACCGAATGATTGAAGAATTTATGCTGGCTGCAAACATTGCGACTGCAGATCATCTTGAATCATCGAAGATCGGCGGCCTCTATCGAGTGCACGCCGCCCCTACGCTAGAGCGCGTGGAGGGATTGAACGAACTTCTGCATTGGTTTCGTTTGCCGGAGGTCGCCGTCTCTGATCCGATGCGAACCAACGGCTTCCAAAGATTATTGGATCAGCTGGCGGGCACCGACGATGCGCCTCTCCTCGTTCCTTTCGTCTTACGGGCCATGCAGCAAGCGGTCTATAGCGCCGAGCCAGAGCCCCACTTTGGGTTGGCGTATGATCGTTATGCGCACTTCACGTCGCCCATTCGGCGGCTGCCGGATCTCATCAACCATCGCTTAGTGAAAGCAACTTTGCAGAGCAAGGGAGCAGCGAAAGCTGCCAAACCAGCGCTGCGGCCTTATAGCGATGAGGCCCTTGAGACGCTAGCCAAAGTAGCCAGCGAAACAGAGCGACGAGCCGACAAGGCCTCTCAGGACATCAATCAATTCTTGCGCTGTCAGTACCTTGCGTCTCGCCTCGGCGAAGAATTTTCGGGGCGGGTGTCGCAAGTATCGAAGCTGGGTGCGTTTGTTCTTCTCGATCAACCGGTGGCAGAGGGTTTAATACCCTTTAGAGAGATTCGTAATCAGATCGGTCGACTGTCTCTTTTAGCCCATGCGCTTGTCTCCGATGCGACGGGTGAACGGTTGGCCATGGGCGATCGTGTTGCAGTGCAATTAACGCGTGTAGATGAGAAATTGGGTCACGTTGAGTTTGCCTTGATCTCGCGAAAAAGCAGCAGGCGAGGAAGACGAGGCTCGCCCGCCCTAGAATCAAAAAGTTATCCCACAGAGATCCCTTCGGAAGAGACTGTTTCTAAGCCATCAAAACCCTCCTCGGGGCAGAGAACTAACCGGCGGCCCGAGAAGAAAAACGCACGTTCATCGGAGCGTGATGCGCGTTGGCGTCAGAGTATGGATGCGCCCGGTGAGCGCAGTGCAGGAACTGAAGGCGAATTGCGAAGCCAGCGTGAGGAGACTCATTTGGGAGCAGCGAGTAAGGCTGGCCCCGGTGTCTCATCCAAGCGCGCTGTCAAATCAAAGAGAAAGCGGGTGAATCAAGCAAAGCCCTTGAAGGTGAGGCGTGCTAAGGCGGCAGCCACAACGATTAAGTCAGTGAGCGACGAACCGCTTACGGAGAACAAAGGATCGGCGCAACGCACCCGGCCCTACAAGAGAAGACCCAAATCATGACCGAAACTGATCTGGTGTACGGTGTTCACGCGGTGATGAGCGCACTGCGTTCGCATCGGCCTGGTGTGCTCTATGTGAAAGAGGGCGTCCGGTCTTCAAGGGTTGAAGCTCTGGTCAATGAGCGCCAGGCATCCCAAATCCTCGAGTTGGCTGACGGTTCGATGTTAGAGCGTTTAGCCGGTACCCGAGATCATCAGGGAGTCGTCTTTCAATTTCTTGAGTCCTCGTTCAAACGCACGTCTTTTGACGCGCTCTTGGCACCGAGGGAAGCGCGTCGCCTGATTTTAGCCCTCGACGGCGTGAGTGATCCTGGGAACTTGGGTGCGTGCCTTCGAAGTGCGGCAACATTTGGGGTGGACGCGGTGCTTGTGCCCAAACATGGATCTGCGCCCATGAATGCGACTGTACACAAGCGTTCCGCTGGCGCTGCCGCCAAGACGCCGGTCTTGAGCGTCACGAATCTTGCTCGTTCGCTGCGTCAGCTGAAGGAGGCGGGTTATTGGGTAATTGGCACGGCGCTTAGTGAGCAAGCCAAAGCGCTCGATCGCGTTTCGTTGTCCGGTGATCTTGTGTTGGTGATGGGCTCCGAGGGCGACGGCATGCGCGTCAATGTTCAAAAGCAATGTGACGAAACGGTTTTGATTCCCATGCCAGACCCGAGTTTCACGCTGAATGTCAGCGTCGCAACTGGCATTTGTCTGTATGAAATCGAGCGTCAGCGCCGGCAGGACAAGTGAGGTCTCCCTACCAACCTAAGATTGCAACTCGACTTTCGATTGATTAGACTTCGCGTCCTTAAATTTCTTTAACTCCTTGCTGCACTGCAAGTTGCAGGCGGCAATAACTCAAAAGGAGCACGCTATGCGGCATTACGAGGTCGTTTTCCTTGTGCATCCCGGCCAAAGTGAACAGGTCCCAGGGATGATCGAGCGATATTCAAATCTGATTACCCAAGGGGGCGGCACGGTTCACCGGTCAGAAGACTGGGGTCGGCGTCAACTCGCGTATCCCATCAATAAAATTTTCAAAGCACACTATGCGATGCTCAATATCGAGTGCGGTCTAGAAACACTCGATGAATTGACCGAGTCGTTCAGATTTAACGATGCCGTCATTCGCAACATGGTGATGGGTAGAAAGCAGGCCGACACCGAGGTATCGCCGATCATGAAGCTTGAGAATGAAAGTCGCGAGCGTAAAGAGCGCGATGAGGCTCGAGCGGCTAGACAAGCGGCGCAGCAAGAAAGCGAAGCAGCTCAAAATGCGGAAGCAGCCTCGTCTGAAGCAGATGCCCCAGCTGAAGAGAGTGCCGCAAGCGAACAAGAGGAGGCCTAAACCATGTCTCGTTTTTTCAGAAGAAGAAAGTATTGCCGATTCACCGCTGAAGGTATCACCGAGGTCGACTATAAGGATGTCGAGCTGCTGAAGGCTTATATCACTGAGACCGGAAAGATTGTGCCAAGCCGAATTACTGGGACAAAAGCCAAGTATCAAAGACAGCTGTCTAAGGCAATCAAGCGTGCTCGGTATCTAGCTCTTCTGCCTTATACCGACGGTCACAAATAGAGACACACTCATGTTTAGGGCGCTCGCAGAGTATGCGATGCGAGGTCGCAGACAAGCGATCATTGCGGCAGCGATTCTGACGAGCCTCCCATTAGTAAGCTGGATTGGGTCGGCGGTCGCGGCGCTGGTCGTTCTCTCAAAGGGAACGAAAGAAGGGATCTTGGTCGCACTTTGGGCTTCGCTTCCTCTGATCCTTGGATATGCCATAGCGCAGGATGTCAGTGGTTTCCTAGCGCTGCTGGGGGTTTTGATTTCGGCGCTGATATTGAGAGCGACAACCTCCTGGGAGCTGGTGCTGTACGCAGCAACGGCGTTAGCGGTGGTGCAGAGCGGTTTATTCGCGCTGCTTTCAGGTTCGATACTGGACAGTTTTGTCAGTCTCTATCTCGGGATGTTGTCCAGTGTGCCTGAACTAGAAGCAGCGATACCTGATGAAGCCTCTGCACGATGGGTCGCAGTGGCTTTTTTGGCCATGGGTCAGGGTTACTTGATTGTGCTGACCCTGATGTTAGCGCGGTGGATGCAGAGCGCGTTGTATAGGCCTGGCGCATTTGGTCAGGAATTGCAGCGATTGAAGCTTTCAAAGCCAGTGGTTCTGCTGCTTGTTGTTGCATTGCTGGGCTTTACGATGAGTCCAAGCGGAGGTGTCTGGGTAGGTGTGGTGAGTTTGCCGCTGGTGGTCGGCGGTGCCTGTGTAACACATGCACTGCTGAACGAGCGAGGGGCGGGATATCATTGGTATGTCGCTTTTTATGTGAGCCTCGTGCTCTTCGCACAGGTTGCAATCACGGTCATGGCCTTGGTGATGGCCGCGGATACATTGTTTGATTTGAGGCGGAAGAAAACCGTCTGAGAGGGAACGCTATGGAAGTTATCTTGTTAGAAAAAATCGCCAATCTGGGTGCTTTGGGGGACCGCGTCACAGTCAAAGCAGGCTATGGGCGTAATTATCTCATCCCGCAAGCTAAGGCGGTGGCGGCGACAGCCCAGAACGTGGAAGCGTTCGAAGCAAGACGCGCAGAACTAGAGAAAGAGGCTGCTCAGATCCTAGCGACCGCCCAAGCGCGCGCCGCAGCGGTTTCAGCGCTCGAGATTACGATTGCTGCGAATGCGGGTGAGGAGGGTAAGCTCTTCGGATCCGTGGGTGCCCGTGATATTGCGCAAGCAGCCACGGATGCTGGCGTCGAGCTCGACCGAAGTGAAATTCGCCTCCCCGATGGCCCAGTCCGAGAAGTTGGTGAGTACGCAATCGAGGTTGGCTTGCACCCTGAGGTTGAAGCCGCACTCAAAGTGATCGTGGTTGCTGAGGAAGCGCTTGCATCCTAAGCGTATTGCATTAGGCTAAG
>CAYZUV010000145.1:0-5725 GCA_964481245.1 uncultured Pseudomonadales bacterium | reverse complement strand
TCGCCCTCGGGAAGGAACATAAACGTAGCGCGTCGCCCATCCTCCAGATGCGGCAGAAGGAGCAACAGCGCTTTGCCTGCAGCGGCCTGCCCTGCTCGGTCGCCATCAAAACAGAACACAAGATCAGACACCTGCCTGAACAGCCGGCCCAAGTGTTCATCTGTCGTCGCGGTGCCAAGCGTTGCAACCGCACACGTGACGCCAAATTGCGCCAACGCGACAACGTCGAGATAGCCCTCAACAATGATTAATCTGGACAGCCGGTTGGTTGACCGTCGAGCTTCATAAAGGCCATACAGTTCGCGTCCTTTATGAAAAACAGGCGTTTCCGGCGAATTCAAATACTTCGGTTTTGCATCCCCCAAGACGCGACCACCAAAGGCAATAGTTCGGCCTCGAAGATCCCTGATAGGAAACATAATCCGGTCTCGAAAACGATCGTAAAGACCCGTTTCAGCTTCCTTTTGAACTAGCAATCCCGCTTCTAAGAGGAGCGACCGAGTTTCAGGCTCGTCATCGACCAACAGGTGATTCCAACCGGGGGGGGCGTAGCCCAATTCATAGCGAGCCGCAATCTCACCCGTCAACCCGCGCCCCTTTAGATAGGCGATAGCTCTCTCTTTATCGGGGTGACTTCTCAGTTGATGCTTATAAAAGGATTTGGCCCCCTCCAATTGATCGTAGATCAGCTGTCGTCGGCGCTTACGGCTTGCATCTTCACCGCCCTCGGACTGGGGAACTTCTAGCCCCAATCGGTGAGCCAAGCGCTCCACGGCTTCCGGAAAGCTTAACCTTTCAAATTCCATTAGAAACTTGAGTGCCGAGCCCGACGCATGACAACCGAAACAATAGTAAAACTGCTTATCCTGACTGACTGAAAAGCTGGGGGATTTCTCTTGATGAAAAGGGCAGAGACCGGAATAGTTGGCACCGCTTTTCTTCAGCACCACATGAGGCTCAATGACATCGACGATGTCCGTTCGAGCAATGACGTCTTCGATAAAAGCGGGCGGTATCATGACTAGAGGCGTGCTAACCTGAGCCAGCTAGCATGGCACCCTCACGAGGGATGGGCAAGATTCAGGTCGATAGTCTCGCCTTTACGAGCGCACCTACTGGCCCCATGTCAGCGCGACCGGCCAACTGCGATTTAAGTGCACCCATGACTTGCCCCATCTTGGAGATATGATCAGCACCCATCTCTTTCATAACCTGCTCGACCAACGCCTCGACTTCTTCGGCTGACAGGGGCTCTGGGAGATAGCCTTGGATCAATGTCATTTCAAATGCTTCTTGGGCCGCCAATTCCTCTCTTCCGGCGGCCAAATATTGACCGTGGGAATCTTTCCTTTGCTTCATCATCTTCTCGAGGATCGCAATCGCCGAGGGGTCATCGACCGGACGCCTCTCGTCGACTTCTTTTCGCTTTATTTCCGCAGCGACCAGGCGCAATGCGTTAACCCGCCGCTTGTCGCGAGCCTTCATTGCCGACTTCACATCTTCTAATAATTGTTCTTTGATCATTGGATCTAACCTGTCATCCGGAGGGTAAGGAAACTGAGGGTTGGCCGAGTTCACGTTAACTCGCGGGGCGACAACCAGGAGGCTCATTGAAACCTACAAAACTGTTCGTTTTAGGTCGCCACTGGACAGGGTCGAAACGCCTTTCAGCCTGGGAATGGGGGTCGCTTGGGATAAAGAGACGGATGCCCGGGTGGAGCACCCGGACAAAACAGAATCAATACAATCGCTCGAGTTTCTTGCTTTCGCGTTGCAGCTTCTTGGCGTATCGCTTAACCGCTGCAGCCGCTTTACGCTTACGGATAGAGGTCGGCTTCTCGTAAAACTCGCGTTTTCTCACCTCGGCAAGCACTCCCGCTTTCTCACAGGACCTTTTGAAACGGCGCAAGGCGACGTCAAAAGGCTCGTTTTCTTTTACTCGAACATTCGGCATGTTTGGCTACACAATTTTTTGGAGGCGCGATTCTAATCAGAAAGCTCTTAAAAATCAAAAGTACTATCCTGTTCTCCAGAACCGCGCAGGTTCGAGGCAAATCAGTCAAACGATGGTACTTTAGTCTTCATGTCTTGGCTCAAACTGATCTCTCAAATCATGCACTTTTACACCCCGTGGTATGATCCCTGACACTGGACTCAGCCTGTATTGGGCGCCAATTGTCCCTCAACCTTACTGACGAGCGCTCCCCCACTGATGCGAATTTTGGGTATAGAAACATCATGCGATGAGACAGGCATCGCAATTTATGATGATCAACAAGGGCTGCTCGGGCACTCACTACACAGTCAGATCGATATCCATGCTGCGTATGGCGGCGTCGTCCCTGAGCTCGCATCGCGAGATCACATCCGCCGTTGTTTGCCTATGATTGATGACTTGATGGCGCAGACGCGGACAAAGCCCGAAGATCTTGATGCCATCGCGTTCACTGAGGGGCCTGGGCTGATTGGCGCTTTGCTTGTAGGCGCGAGTATCGCCCGATCGCTCGGTTACGCTTGGGGCATTCCAAGTATAGGAATTCACCATATGGAAGGTCACTTGTTGGCGTCGGAGCTCACAGACTCGCCCCCTCCTTACCCCTTGGTCGCACTCTTAGTATCAGGGGGTCATACGCAGCTGATGGCAAGCACAAGGCCAGGTCATTACGAACTCCTCGGAGAATCGGTCGACGACGCCGCAGGCGAGGCCTTTGACAAGGCCGCTAAAATGTTAGGGCTTGGCTATCCTGGCGGTCCTGAGATCGCGAAGTTAGCCCTCCTGGGGAACTCGGAGAGATTCGACTTCCCGAGGCCAATGACGAAGAAACCCGGTCTTGATTTCAGTTTTAGTGGCTTGAAAACCCACACGCTGATCACCTTACAATCTCTAGGTACTGTCACAGATCAAGACAAGGCGGATATCGCGAGAGCTTTCCAGGATGCGGTGGTCGAGACTATCGTCATCAAATGTGAACGCGCGATCCTACAAACCGGATTCAGCGAGCTCGTCATGGCCGGCGGCGTGAGCGCCAACCTTGAGCTGCGAGCTGCGCTAGCGAAATTAGGTCAAAAACACCACATCACCATTCACTACCCTGACCTAAAATTCTGTACCGACAATGGCGCGATGATCGCCGTGGCCGGGCTTATGCGTCAGTCCCTGTGGGACAAGCAAAATTGGCGCATCGATGCGCGTGCCCGATGGCCGATGATCGAACTCGAACCGATCCGGAGCCCATAGCGGTGCGCATTCAGATTGAAGATCTGCGCGTCGATACGGTGGTGGGTGTCTACGCTTCAGAACGCCACGTCGAGCAAACGCTATGGCTTTCAATCGCTTTTGAGTATGACGCCTCAGAGGCGGTAGCCGTGGATCAATTCGAGCGGGCAATCGACTATGACTCTCTGTCTGGAGCGCTTACCAAATTTATCCAGCAGGGTAAATTTCAATTAATCGAGACCGCAGCAAGCGCGAGTTGCGAGTACTTGCTGGCACATTATCCCATGGCTTGGGTGGAGGTTGCCGTCAGTAAACCGAGCGCTCTCGAGCGCGCTGAGACAGTGAAAGCCATCAAACGACTCAGCCGAGAAAGCGATTCTTTGCCATAAATTCAACAGCTCCTCAGTATGAGTGACGGCGTATGAAGGCCTCCGTGGCTGCCTCGCGCTAAGGTCAACGCTTCGCTCAATACGCCTAAATCAACAAAAACCTGATGCAAATGTTCCATACGCTCTACCCAACCACTGCGATGATCGACGACTGCAAAGATTGGATTCGAAGCGAGCCTGATCCCCACGAACGGCCCTGGCTAGGGAGAGGGCTGTGCTCAAGCGCTTGGCTCGACTATAATCGGCAACCCGCTGATTTAAATCATCGATATGAATCAAGAACTTAAGACAGCCCACCAGGATCGACTGAAGGCGGTTGCTCGCTTCAACGCCATGGACGAGGCAGCTTTTGGCGCGCTCGTAGACCAGGGACAATTCATTCGTATTGAAGAGGGTCACCTGCTATTTAAGCGTTCAACCAGCGATGACACCTTGCACTTCTTGCTTGAGGGACAGCTCAATCTCGTCAACGACGCGTTCGAAAACACCGCCTTCACACCGGCAGACACCACCGCAGCTGGCGCGGTCGACGCGGTCGACGTTCATACTGTGTCTGCAGTTGCCGCTACGTCATGCGTGATCTTCCAAATTAATCGAGGGGTCTTGGACCAACCCAAAAGCGCGCCTCAAGGCAACTGGATGGAGAATTTGCTGTCCACGCCCCTGTTTGAATTCATTCCTCCCAACCACATTCAAGCACTGTTCAAGCGCTTCGAGCCCGTGGCCGTCCCTGCAAACCATACGATCATTCAGCAAGGCGATGCCGGCGACTATTTTTACGTGATCAAAAGCGGGCGGGTCGCCGTCGACCAAGAAGCCAACGGCCAGGTGAGTCGAGTTGCGGAGATGGGTTCGGGTTCGAGCTTTGGGCAGGACGCTCTGATCAGCGACGCCCCTCGTAACGCCACCGTTGTGTCGCTCGAAAGCTGTGAGCTGATGCGTCTCTCAGAAGTAGATTTTTCAGAACTATTGATGTCACCCGTGATTGAGTACGTCTCGCTTGAAGAAGTTGAAGCGGTCAAGAAAATGCACGAGACCGCCCCAGTTTTTATCGATGTTCGCTCGAAGCTTGAACTCCAGTCCTCTCACATTTCCGATCAAGTTGAGCGTATTCCATTACCGCTGCTTCGTAACGAATTGCCCGGTCTCCCGAAGGAGCCGATTTACTTGGTGATTGGCCCGAAGCGACCCAAAATCGCTGAGGTAGCAACGTATCTTTTGAATGAGGCTGGCATCACCGCTTACGTCCTGAACGTGCCAGAGGAGTAGGTCCATGCGACGATTATCCGCTGGAGATGCCTTTATTGGCCGCCTAGATGACGCCCTTAAAATGCTCGCAGGGCAACCGAGTCGCAGTCCAGGGTTTAGCTATAAAAGCCCGGATGCTGAGCTATCGGAACAACAGCGCGCCAAGTCGGCCGCTCTCATGAGGGTGAATCATTGTGGTGAGGTCTGCGCACAGGCGCTCTATCACGGCCAAGCGTTGACCGCGAGGGACGACAATACCCGAGCCCACCTGCTCCGCGCGGCTGAGGAGGAAGCCCAACACCTCGGTTGGTGCCAAGGTCGACTAGATGAACTCAATGACCATGCGAGCCATTTGAATCCTTTGTGGTACGCCAGCTCATTCTCGATTGGGGCAGTTACGGGCCTTCTAGGCAACCCGATTAACCTCGGATTCGTCGCGGCGACCGAAGAAGAGGTGTGTAAGCATATCGACAGGCACCTCCAAGAAGTGCCCGAGCAAGATCAGAGATCGAAAGAAATTCTGAACGCCATGCGTAATGACGAACTTCGTCACCAATCGGACGCCCTAGAGCAAGGGGGTAAGGTCTTCCCCACTTGGGTGAAATCACTCATGGCACTAAGTTCTAAAGCCATGACCTTATCGACTCGAGTCCTCTAGCCTTGGTCCATCACTGTTTGCAATGGGCGGGTGATAAATAATCTGTACTTTGATCCCCGAAGGATCAAGGCAATAAAAGCTTCTCGCGCCGTCTCGGTGCGTTCTGGGCTGAGTGAGCAATTCAACCTGATGCGCGCTTAGAAAGTCCGACCAAGCATCCACTAATTCCGGGGTTTGAATAAAAAAGCCGATGTGATCAAGTCGATCCACCTG
>CAYZUV010000144.1:0-5737 GCA_964481245.1 uncultured Pseudomonadales bacterium | reverse complement strand
ATGACCTTCGAGGATTGGACGGATGTGATGTACGAGACCATGGCGGTGTACCCCTGGTCTTGGTTGTTCTATTTGAGCTTCATCTTTTTGACCACCTTCGCTTTCTTGAACATGGTGATCGGCATTGTGGTGAATGTCCTTGAAGAAGAGCAGGCGAAGCTCGACACCGAAGATCCCGAGAAAACGTCGCTCGCCAATCTGCGTCAGGAGTTGGCAGAGATTAAATCCTTGGTCCAGGCGATTGAGACGCGTTTAGGTGATCAAGCGCCGCGTACACCTTCTGATCAAAGCGGTCGGGCACCTGATTAACGAAAGTCATTCAGCGCAACAAAGGTGCCTTCGTGCGCTGCACACAGTGCGCGCATGAGAATGGAAAACTTGATCCCCGTGTCCTGAAATTGGGGCGGAGCCGCGAATTGCACAGGGAATCCAACACCATGGATCCGGACCAGGCGACGCCCGTTATCGTCTCGTCGGTTGATCCGATCGACGGTGTCCAACACCTGTTGAATGGATCGTCCGGTGAATTCATCGCCGAACACATAAAGCGATATTTTACGCCCGGGTTGATAGAAGGTTGAGATCGCGCGCGTGATGCCTTCAACAGGACTGGAGTTCGAAAATGCATTCCAATCTCTCAGTCGAGCCACGATCGCGCGCCGCCTCGCCGGCGTATCGGGAATCCACTCGCCGGCGTATTGGGCAAACATGTAGTTACCCATGTCGTTCATCACTTGAATGCCTTTGAGGTTGGGATAGACCTCAAGCGTCTCTTGCAGTTTTTGCACCACCAGAGGCCAGGCGTAATTGAACATACTGCCCGAGGTGTCAATGATGAAGATGACGTATTCCGAATCCACAGGTATGCCGCCAATGGTTTGGTCGTCCTCCGCGCGGCGATAATCTTTGAGCAAAGCTTGGAGCTCTGCACTCATTTGCTGGCGTGCTTGGGCGAGTTGTTCACGAATCGCGTTTGCGGCGGCATCCTCACGACTGGCGCTGTCGACAGACTGCTCGATGGCTTGTTCCTCGGAGGTCACGCGCGTCAGTTTCTTGAGTTCTTCGGCATTCTGATCCTGTCGTCGGATGAGCGTTCGGTTCAAATTGAGGGTTTCGCCTTTCAGTTCGACAAGTTCACGCTCGAGCTTCTCGACGTAACCATCGAGATCGACAATGCTCGCGTCGATGGTGACAGGATCGAAGACACGCGTGAGCACGAGCAATAAAATAATGGCCCCAAAGCCGCAACTGATGACGTCAAGAAAGGAAAGGCTCACGCCCTCAGGATTACGGTCTCTTCGCGGGCTCATGGCCAATCCTCAGGCGGGGATAGGAACGCACCACCCGTCATTTGAGCTAATCGCCAAAATGATGGGCTGGCCATAGGGTCACCTTCCATCGGCAAGAGAATCACGTTGACAGGCACACTCAGAGGCAACTTATCGAGCGCTTCAGCGAAGAGCCTCATCCTTCCCTGGCCATCGATGTTGCTGCCTCGAGCGGGGCGATCGCCTTGGGTTGGCAATCCATCGGTCAGCAAAAAGATGTTATCGGGCGCTTGTTCCATCTTGGCGATCGCCTCGAACGCGCCGGACAAATTGCTGCCACCGGAAGGCACCAAGTTCGCGAGCGCAGCGAGCGATTCATCCAATGATGTTTCGTCTTTTGCGTCTAGCCAGCGCCAGGCGTCTCCTGGGCCAACGGATTTTGCTTCGGTGTTGAATGTCACGATTCGGAACTGAGAGGAGGGCGCCATATTGGCCGTGATCCACTCAACGGTGCGCAGGCTCCTCTGCCACTTTGGGCTGGATTTTTGAGTCGACTCGCTGAGATTCCGAAGTCGGATCACATTGACAATGGTCTCATCAAGCATACTTGCCGATTGATCGAGCAGGATCAGCACACGACGCCCGCCCATTCTCAGACCCGTGAGGTATTGTCGGTCGCCCTGGCCTTCAATTTCTCGCAGCGCGGCGCCTGCTTCCTCGGACGCGGCGACCGCGGTTTCCAAATCTTTTATCTCGACTTCCAGCTCGATGAGCGCGGCCTCAAGGCTGGATCGCGCCTCGGTTTGAGTCGTTGCTTGCTCGGTTAATTCATCTAGCTCTTGTCTTAACCTCTCAATCAGTCGCAGCTTTTCCTCAATGGCGGCTTGCGTTGTTTCTACTTGCTCGTCGACGAGGGCCAATGTGTTGCGCAACTCAACCTGATTGATTTTCTCTGCTTCGATCTCTTGTTCGATTCGCTGGGCCTCGGCTTGAAGTTGTGGATCCCATTTCACCCCTGTGGCCTCTGTGCCGTGATTGATCACGATGTAGATGAGAATCACTGCCCCAAATCCACAGGACATGATGTCAAGAAAGGTCAGGCTGAAGACGTTGGTGGTGCGCCGACGAGCCATGTCAGTGGTTGACGCATATGGCGCTGATGAAAAGGGACCCTACGCGGATCTCGTCGCCGGCTTGCAGCCCGGTAGGTGCGTTGAGGGGGTGTTCATTGACCCAAAGTCCTTGTGCTGGGGCAAGCGCCAAGCCCTTGGGTTCTTCGACGAAACGAAGCTCGCTCCAGTGCGCCGGCCAAGAAGCTGACGAGGGATTAATCGGCACCGCGATCCCATTTTCTAGGAGATGGGTGGCAAGAACGGGGCTCGGATCCTCGATCGGTCCGTGATGCACTGGATTGGACGCTTTGCTGTCTCGAAGCGATGTGATGCGCTGTCCTGGGTCTTGGTTCTCACCATCCAGGGCGCCAAGGCTGAGGGTAAAGGCTTCGATCAATTCGGTTCTGGTCAGAGCTTCGATCTTGGACTGAGTGCCGAGACGAAGTTGTTCGATCACGCCAGGAATCTGATGCAATCGGTGATTGATCACTATGTCCGTATTCGCGCCACGAACGGCTTCAGTCACCTGGCTCAGCATTCGTCCGGTAGCGACTCGGAGCATAGCGTCAGTGATGGCCACGCGGCGCAAGCGGTCCTCGTGCATCAACGTCACCTCTTCGGTTTGCTGATTGCCCTCTTCAAACCAGGACAGCACACCCTCGAAGAGTTGCTGCTCTGTTTCGGCCCGGCGCATCGGATCGAATCGATCGGCGTTGATGAGCGTGTGTTGTACTTCTTGCATCAAGCCCTCCACCATCTGACTCAACCCTCGATCTGCTAAGGTCTGCCTTGCCTGGAGGGTCACTGACGAGTCGATGCCTTCACGGTAAGTTCGCGCGGTGACTTGGTGTCGACCGACATCGATATAAAGGAGGTCGCGATCGGGCTTCACGTGCGTTCTGGACTCTAACAGTCCGGCTTCGATGAAACCGGCGATGGGTAACCCTGCTGTCTCAATCAAACCCAACAGTAGCGATAGTTGAGTGATGTCGTACTGGGGCGGTGCGATAACGAAAAGTCGCGAGTATTGATGCTGGTGCTGGTGGTGTAGGGCCTTGATCTGTAGATAGGCAAGGTCGGCGCGGTGCCTCAAATTGCCCATGGGGCGTGGCAGTGATTCGGTACTAAGGTGTGCGAAGTGGTTCGCTTGACTTTCCTGGGGCTTAAGGCGTTGCATCGACCTTGCCTGCTCGCCAAACACCCAATCGTCATGGAAGGTTGCGTAACACGGTTCAAATGCGAGCAGTTCACCATCGCAGATCAGCGCCAACGACTGATCAGTAATTTCTAAAAGCGCGATCGTCATGCTTTGATCAAGACTCTAAGAAGCGAAGTAACCGTTGATCGCAATATTGTTCCGTCTCTTGCGTGGTGCGTTCTTGCGCCAATTGCAACTGATGCATCAAAAACATGATCAAAATACTGATCAAAAGCGCAACAAACGTTGAGTTAAATGCGACGCCCAAGCTCTGCGTGACGCCTGCAATGTCACCTTGGGCGGCCTGGTGCGCTTGGCCCAGCGCCTGGCCAATCCCTCGAACCGTGCCAAGGAACCCGATCGAGGGGATCGCCCAAGCGATGTACCGAATCATGGAAAGTTCGGAATCCAGGCGATCGGACTCAGCTTCGCACATGGCACGTATGGTTTGTGCAACATCCTGCACACTGTGTGTTGAGCGAAAACGGTTCAGCGCCGCCAACAGAGTTTTCGGTAGAAGCCGCTCTTGATCAGGGGTGTCCAGTGATTCGATGGCTCGAGCGTACTCTCGGGTATCCTGCGGCAGAATCCTGGTCATGGTGTCTACGGGGATCAGACGCCGGTCAAACAGCAAACGCTCGCGATAGATTTCCCGCGCCTTGAATGCCATGAGTGCAATCGCCCAAAGCATCAACACAAAACAGGCTTCCTGCTCTAAATCTTTTACAACGACGTACAGATTCCGATCGGGCACGTAGTCTGGGTTTTCATTGATCAATACCGCCTCCTCAATGAGCGCCTGGGTGGCGTTGGGTCTGACCACGGTGACGTAGATGGCGTGCACCAAAAGGATCGCGATCACCAATGAAAAGAGTTGAAAGATAAATTCAGAGGACAGGGCTTTTCGATTCATAAGCAAGCATCAATTAAATGTCGATGGGAAAAGGGACCGCGTTGTCGGCACTGATCGCTTCGCTGGGATTAAACTTTTCGAATCCGAGTCCAAGGGATCTTGACCTCAATCGTTCTGCCTGGGGCGCCGGTGCCTGCGCCTCAGATTGCGTGTCGTTTGCGGCTTCTTCGGGGTTGGATTGAAGGTCTGAATTTGGCTTTTGTGCTAAATCGTCTGGCGCGTTAGCGGCCGAGGATTCGTTCTGCGAGGCGACGACCGCTGCGGCGTCGGGCTGTGGCGCTCGATTTTCCGCAGCAAAAGCGAGAGAAAAGAAGACGGTACCGAAGAACAGGCTCATCCTGGCAACCGATCCGTTAAAACCAGTCGTCATCACGGCTAGGCATTCGCGAAACCAGAGGAGGGTAGACTGAGGATTTCTGACCATTGTGCGCCTCAGATTCGTGTGTGCGATTGGAAAAATATTAGCATGGCCGCTCTGAAGATCATGATTTTGGGGTTCTTACCACAGGTTCTAGCTTGTTAATGAATTCAGTCGTGCTCAAAGGGACTCGTCTTCGGGAATGGACCGGGCAAGCCTAAAGCCCACATCCTGCCGGCCTTCCTGACCGAACTCTCGGTAAGCAGAACGGAGTTCGCCAAACCGCCCCATGAGAAAGCTTGATCCTCGAATGACGAAGAGATCGCCAGTTTCAGGGCCGGTGCGATCCACCTCGGGCGCAGTTGAAGCAGCCACGCTGTAGCGATCATTAACCCACTCGGCAGCGTTGCCAACCAGATCAAATAGACCCCATCGGTTGGCGGGGAACTTGCCAACCGGCGCGGGCCCGCGGTAACCATCATCGTAACGCTCAACAACATACGGCACCGCACCTCGGGCAGACTCGTCCGCAATGTTGGCAAAGCGCGGTGGCGGCGGTAGAGACTCTCCCCAGGGGAAAGTTGGCTTCACGTCGTTCTCATCGACTGCAGCCAGCGCCAGCGCCCATTCAGACTCTGTGGGTAATCGGTAGCCGTTGGTGACGGGCTTCGTCAACCGCCACTCGCCGTTGACTTGCGAGTATGCAGGCTCGAGCTGCTCCCTCTGGCTCAGCCAGTTGCAGAATTCCACCGCTCGAGCCCAGGGCAGGTTAACCACAGGGCGATCGCCTTCACTCAAGAGGATTCTGCCTAACAAGCCGGGTTCATGACTCGGGTCAAACGCTAGAAATTCTCGATTGGTGACTTCGAACTGACCAAGATAGAAAGG
>CAYZUV010000143.1:3691-5818 GCA_964481245.1 uncultured Pseudomonadales bacterium | reverse complement strand
TGCTGAATACTCAACATCCGCTGATGGAGCTTTGGATCCTCCGTGATGTTACTGAGCGCGAATCCTCGCCGTTGCGCCGCCAAGTGTTGAAGCAAATCAGCTTCGACTAACGCGCCATTGGGTGAAAACACATAGTCCGCTAAAACGCTCATCGCCTCTGCTTGTTTTTCCGCAGGCACCGGCACATAGGGCGCGACGTCACTCGTGCCCGAAACGGCACGATTGACATAGATGCCGCCAACAAATCGTGAAACTACTCGCGCCTGCTGTTGCATCTGCCTCATCAGCACCAGATAAGCGCTGCGTAATTCCGCCCAGGTTTCACCCGGAACTGAGTATTTCTGCAAAAGCTCACCCTGAACATCGCTGATCAATGCGAACCGCTGCCTGGCGTAGGCCACACTGTCTGACGACATGTCATCAATCATCACACGAGGATCGATCCCTCGACCGGGCCTGCGCATATCATCGGCGTCATTACCGAAGGCCAGTTCTGGTTCGGCCGAACGCGCCAGATGCGTCTCTCGGATTTGACCCTGCATATCCTCTTGATAGCCGAACTGGATGGCCCATACGTCGTACGGGCCAGGCCGCGTGGTATAAAAATCACCTTGCTTGACCCCTTTAGGTGCGAGGTTGGTCGGCGCGTAATCCATTACCGAGCCAATCAATATGCCTTGCGTCACGTCTGGATCGTGCACTTCATCAGGGGATCTGAGTTGGCTCGAACGCATGTTGTGACTGAGCCCAAGGGTGTGCCCCACTTCATGTAACGCCAGTTCTTTCAGCCCCTCCTCGACCAAACGATTGACTTCTCCGCCTCGACCGGTCGCAATCATCGATGTGGCAGCAAAACTTAAGTGCTGCCTCAGCTCAGCACCATAAGCGCATTGCGCCTTACCCAACTCGCCATCAAACACGTCATCGACGACGCCATTATCCTCTGGCGCCTGCGCGTCAGCGACTTCAGCTGCAACATCGAACAACCGTGAGTATCGAACACGATTACTGACATAGACATTCTCGAGCATGATATCTGCGCCCAAAATTTGGCCTGTGCGCGGGTTTGTAAATGAAGGGCCATACCCCCCGAAGGGTGGGTTTGGTGAGGATGTCCACCGCAACACGTTGTAGCGGATGTCACCCGCGTCCCAGGTCGCGTCATCCGGCTGCGTTTTCACCTCTATGGCATCGATGAATCCTGCAGCCTCAAACGCCTCATTCCACGCCAATACACCCTCTTTAATTGCCTTTCGATACGCCTTGGGCGTGGTGTTTTCGATCCACCAGGTGATGGGCTCAACCGGCTTAGAGCGCGCTTTTTTTGGGTCCTTCTTCTTAAGATGCCAGCGGTTGATCAAGTCCCTGTAGGGCGCGGCGCGATCACTGGTCAAATCCGTCACTTGATCGAAAAAGTAACCGACCCTCGCGTCGTCAATTCGCGGCTGAAATTCATTTTCGGGCAACTTGATGAATGAGTGTTGAAAGGTCAGCGTCACATACCGAGGATCGGTGACTTCAGCCCCTCCTCGAACATAGGGCTTTTCATTGTTATAGACATAATCAACGAGAACATTGACGTTGTCGGGGTAACCACGAATAGCGCGGTAGCGCGTTTTATCAGCCGCGAGCTTGCCTAGCGAAAACTGCTCAAAAGGCTTTTTCTTTGGGTCACCATTCGGGGCTATTTTCTGAAGCGCTTCCGACAAGAGCACGGGATCCATCTTGACCAAGTAAGTCGATTCATCCTCCGACGTTGCCTCAATTTTCAGGCTCGCTTTCACAGCAGGGCTGATGTTGGCATCGCTGGCACCGACGAGGGCGCTATCTGGATCGAAATAAAACCGCGTATTTTCTTCAATGATATTGACTCGATCGAAGTACTTTTCGAAGTGGATCACGGCCTGGTCTCGATAAGCCCCCCTAAACGCCCTCGCCGCAACCACGCCGTTTTCCGCATAACTAAAGTAAACAAACTCTTGATCCAGTTGGTCATCTCGGATCGCCATAAAAAGGGCACCATTCTCCGGATCTCGGTAAAGCGTTAAGAGTCCATCGATTTTCTCGAACGCCTCGACCGTGTCCTCGAGTGTTTTCTTTTTGTCCTTGTCCTTTTTTGCGTCGGCC
>CAYZUV010000143.1:0-3591 GCA_964481245.1 uncultured Pseudomonadales bacterium | reverse complement strand
AGCCCAAGCTTTAGCGGAACAATTAAGCGGGTTTAAAACCTCTTTCATACGTTTTACTGGAAAAACGGTGCTAGGCGCCCCTGTCGCGGGCGCGACAGTTTAGCGATTTCTGTCGGTAATTGCTGAATCTTGGAGGCGCAGTTGCGCGGCTCAATTTGTTTTCGCCGAAAAAATCGACAGTGTCGACCCGCGCAGGGCTTAACATTTCTTCGAGGATGCATCGAAAATCCGTAAGCCTGATCGGACCTATCGCAGGCGTAATGATTCCCGCTTCGACCGCTCTGGACCGGCGCATTAGGCCGTGATCAAAGCTGCCTCACCACCACAGATTCAACCAACTGATCTAGCTACCTGCGCCAACGTTGGATCAGTCTGGCGAAGTGGCCTGTTTCTCTTCAACCCAAAAGAGCATCAGCCCGCCGAGGAGAATCAAAATAAAAAGGGAGGCAAAGCCCCAGCGTTGAGATTGAGAGAACTGAGTTGTAGTCGCCACCAAGAGTGGTGCCAAGAACGCGGTGACAGACCCAGACAGCCCATAGAGCCCAAAGAACTGTGTGGCTCGATCTGGCGGCGAGATTCTGGCCATCAAAGTGCGTGACGCTGAAAGCGCCGTTACAAAGAAAATGGCAAAAATCTGATTGGTTGCAAAGTAGATCAATTCTGCAGGCGTGGAAAAATATGGGAACGCCCACACTGGGTCAGTACTCACGGCAAAGACATAACCAATACGGTCAGGCTGAATAGAGACCAGCAACAAGAGAATCAACGAGGTCATGGGAACACAGACTTTCAGCGTCCGTAGCGACCCGAGCCTGTCGTCGACCAAACCGCCAAGGTAAGCACCAAACATCGCGGTCACACTCGTGAAGAGGCCAAAGATCAAGAGTGAAATAGTGTCCCATTCGAAATTTCCCGCTGCGTAAACGCCGCCAAAGATCAACACGCCTACCATGCCGTCGTTGTACAACATGCGCGCCAACAAATAGATCGCCACATTCTTGTAATGACTGACCTGTTTGACGGTTTCAATGACATCTTGGATCCCTGCTTTTGCTGCCTCGGCAAATCGCCAGCCGGTCGCTGGCGCATCGGGCGTGAAGAACAAAACGGGTAGGGTCAGCAAAAACATCCAAACGCCAGAAATCGGTCCGGTGATTCGATCGTGCTCGTGGCTCGTGTGATCAATTCCAAACAGCGGGGTGTCGGGCAACCAGTCCCAGGGTTGAACACCCGGTAAAGCAAACGCAATCAGCACCAGCAACATGAGAGACACACCACCCAGATTCCCAAGCGCGAAGGCGAGACCCGAAACCACACCCGCCCGATTGGTTGGCGTGATCGAGGGCAGCATCGCGTTGTGGAAGACTTCGGAATAGGCAAAGGACAAATTGATCAACAGCATCAAAGCAAAGGTGCGGTAGATAAGGGCATCACTCGCTGCCGGCGTCACCCACCATAAACAGC
Organism: uncultured Pseudomonadales bacterium; assembly: GCA_964481245.1. GTDB lineage: Bacteria > Pseudomonadota > Gammaproteobacteria > Pseudomonadales > Azotimanducaceae > UBA9926. The sequence goes on along the minus strand of CAYZUV010000143.1, from coordinate 2,127 downwards.
AGGCGCCGATGGACATCAATAAAACGGTTACTGCGATCCATGGTTTTCGTCGTCCCTGCTTATCCGCCACCGCCCCCAGAAAGGGAATGGTTGCCGCGAGAATCGCGCCAGAGGTCGCATTCAGGTACCCGATCAGTGTTTGCCCTCGAACGGGGTCACCCACCACCACGCTTGAGAAGTAAGGAAAGAAAATATAAATCACCACCAGGATATAAAACGGATCTCGAGCAAATTGACCAAAGGTCCAACTGTAATACCCGAGGGGTGAGGCCGGTTTGGTTCCTGCCAAAGAGAGCACTTCACCCGCGTCGATTTGTCCCTGACTCACCCAATGGCTCCTTGCTCACGCAGTGTCGTGATGTCTTGTTGGCTATAGCCGAGCGTGCTCAGCACCTCGTCCGTATGATCCCCTAAGCCCGGCGATGGTTCCTCTGGAAACACCTCCAGCCGGCCGAACCTTGAAGGGGGTCGAGGCTGAATCATACGCCCTGCCTCTGGATGCACCACTTCTCGTAGCGTTCCTTGAGCAACCACCTGGGGATCACTCAACACATCGCGACGACCATTCACTCGCGCCACCGGGATCTCGTGCTGGGCAAATAGATTCAGGAGGGACTCTGTGTCGTACTCATCCACCGCACCATTCAACCGATGAGAAACAATCGCGCCATCGGCGGTGGTGCTCACGACATACTGATCGGCAAGATCGCCTGAGTAATACACATCGTCGCCAACAAACGATTCATTCCACATTAAATCTGGCCAGTTAAAGTAGATGCCAGCATCGAGCATCGAGACTTTGACGAGGTTGCCACCTCGACCAACCGCTTTGTTGTAGAGCGCAGCAGTCATCGCTTGCGCTGCAGTCAATGCTGTGACTTTGTCAAAGATGATCGTTCGCACCATCTCGTAGCGGTCTCGCGTGGCCTGAGCCTCGAGAATGCCGGACAACCCCTGAATTACATAGTCATAAACTTTCTGCCCGGCATAGGGTCCGATGTCACCCATCCCGCTGATTGCGAGATAAATCAAGTGAGGAAATTCGGCCGCGAGGTCATGGTAACCCAACCCCAACTTTTCCATCTTTCCAGGCCGATAGTTGTGCATCAGCCCATCTGCCTCAGCAAGCAGACGTCTTACAATGAGGCGACCCTCAGCATGCTTCAGATTAATCGCCACCGATTTCTTGTTGCGGTTAATCAGAGAAAAAATAGCGCTCACACCACCCCGGCTGGCGCCGAGATAGCGAATCCCGTCGCCCCACCCAGGCGGTTCGATTTTGATCACCTCAGCGCCTTGATCGGCCAACACCACGGCCGCCATAGGCCCGGAAACCACGGCAGAGAGATCAATAATTCGGGCGCCCGACAAGGGCCCTATAGCTGTTGAATCGATCGGCATGGCTGCATTGCGCCTGAGCGGGGGATGCGAGTCAAGATCAGGCCATTATTTTTTCTGCGCGAGAAAATTACGAAGGTGAGTCTGCGCATCAAAACGATAGAGACGATCAAGCGTGCGGTGGCCGGCCTTGGCCGCGGCGCGATTTCTGAGCCATGCGGCGATGCCCTTCAGATGAAATACCGTCGCGTTGCGTCGAGCGCCAGCTTGAACCCAATGGGTTCGCGCCAGACGCAATTGGTCATAGTCCTGTAGCGCTGACCGAAGCGCAACGCCGTCCACCTTGTGATTCGCGAGAACGGGCGTGACTAGTGCACTCAACACCCCAGCATCTTCTATCGCCATGGCGGCGCCTTGCGCCAGAAAAGGCAACATCGCATGGCAAGCATCACCCAACAGCGTGACTCGACTTCGACTCCACGCAGAAAGCGAGGGTCGATCATAAAGCGACCATTTATAGATCGTCTCAGGGTCAGCACGCTCAAGCAAATGAACGAGCGGCTCATGCCAAGCCTTAAAATGCGCCATCATGGCCGCTTTCGAAGCGGGTTCAACCCACGATTCCTTTCCCGACTCTTCTCCTTCAACGACGCAAACCAGGTTCATGTAGTCGCCCACGAAGTAAGACACGATGTGTCGCCCCGGCCCCCAATAAACCGTCGCTTGAACCGGGTAATGTCCCGGTGGCAATTGGTCTGCTCTAACGAGCGCTCGATAGGCGGTTTGGCC
>CAYZUV010000142.1:0-5920 GCA_964481245.1 uncultured Pseudomonadales bacterium | reverse complement strand
GTCAAAAATTCTTGGTCGCTGAATTGGTTCGAGAAAAATTGATGCGTCAATTTGGTGAGGAGCTTCCTTACGCATCAACGATTCAAATCGAGCGGATGGAGTGGCAAGAGAAAGTTGTCCAGATCGAAGCGACCATTTTCGTAGAGCGTGTGGGGCAGAAAGCCATCCTGGTCGGTCGAAGTGGCGCTAAGTTAAAGCAAGTAGGTATCGATGCTCGCCGAGATATTGAATCCTTGTTGGAAAAGCAGGTCATGCTCAGGCTTTGGGTCAAAGTGAAGCGAGGCTGGTCTGATGATGAACGTGCGTTAAAGAGTCTTGGCTATGGCGAGGACTGAATGGTCGATTTTAGAGGGCTACGTTTTACATCAGCGACCGTATCGAGAATCGAGCATCATTGCAGAATTTTTCTCTCGGGAAGAAGGGCGGTTTCCTATTATATTAGGCGGTGTTAAAAGGGCTCGTAGTCGCAGTGCAAGGCATGGACTCATTCAACCCTTCGACTTTTTGGCGATGAAAACATCTCCAAAAGGCGACATGCGGCGAGCGGAGTTGGCAGATCACCTTCATGGCAGCTTAAAGGTGACTGGCCATCGAACATTTTTTGGTTTCTACGCCAACGAACTCGTGTACCGGCTCAGCACGCGCTTTGATGCTGTGCCCTCTTTGTTTGATCTCTACCATCAATTTATGGAGGCGTTGAAACTCGACTCCTTTGATGCGAGGTTTGTCACGGGTTTCGAGATTGAATTCCTGAGAGCCTTGGGCTACGGCATTAACTTTGATCGGGTTAACGGAGGGGGTGAGTCTGTTAGCGAGGGTGGCCGATATCATTTTGACCCAGTTCGGGGCTTTTTCTCTGATGCGACAGGAGGCATTACAGGAGAAGCCTTAGCTCGAGTGATAAGAGAGCCTGACCACACTTTGTCTCTTGAATTGGTGCGCAAAATAGCCGCACAGGTGATAGATCACCTGCTTTCAGGTCGTTCGATCAACGCGCGCCAACTTTGCGAGCAATACCGATGATTGTAGGTATAGGTACGGACCTCGCAGATCGACGTCGCTTCCTTAGAATCAGTGAACGCTACGGTCGGCGGTTCGCTCAAAAGATTTTGACTGAGAGAGAGCTTGAACGGTTCAGCAGCTATGGCCACTCAGTCAAGTGCGCGCATTACCTCGCCAAGCAGTTTGCGGCCAAAGAGGCGATTGCCAAAGTACTCGGCACAGGGTTTGGGCTCGGTGTCCATCCCGCGCAGATTGAAGTCTTGCGACTCGATTCTGGCGCCCCGGTTGTGCATTTATCAGGTGCAGCCTTGGCTCGCTCAGTGTCGCTCGGCATTGATCAGTGGTGGCTGACGCTTTCGGATGACGGTGATTATGCGCTCGCTTTTGCCATTGGTGAGGGGCGCCGGGATTAAATGCATCATTTACGTGGAAGCATTCAGTATCATTCGATCAACCAATCGGTGACTCTATTGGCTCATTCCTGTTGCGCTGGGTCAGACATTGACGTGCTTTGAGTAACCCAGGTCGCTCCGACCAGAATGAGCCGCATAAGCTCTAGGTTGCTGCGATCAGATCGACGATAGAGTGAAACAATGTCTTCCCTGAAGCCTAGGGGGAGTGTGTTGTCGTCTGCGAGGCCTAGCCAACCAGCCATTTGGTGGAGCAGGGATTCTATGTGGCTTGAGTCCGAGGCGGCCAAAGCCATTGAGAGTCTGCCTATATAGCGCGCAAGCACCCCTCGCTCGAGGGCGCCCATTTGGTGAAGCGAACTTGGCACCCGGGGTGCCGCCAATGTGTTTGATTCGCGCGCTGTCTCCGCTAACTGTTCAATGAGTCTCGGGGAGGCCCCGACGTGGTGCTCGATGAAGGTCAGTTCGGGTAAGGTTTCTCGCCGCTGCGTCGCGAGAGCGTCTAGAGCTGCTCTTGCGCTGGTTAGCGCTGGTCGAATGATCCACACCTTTGAATGTTGGAGGATGAGCATTTCTAGCGCAGAAGGCCACTCAGCGGGATTGGCATCGAGTGCGTTAATCAACACGATGTCTTGAGAGGAGAGGGTTGGTTGGTCGTCCTCATCCTGGGCCTGCCTAACCCCAATGCCCATTTTTCGGAGACTGTGGGTGAGGCGCATAGCATGGGGGTCTCGCGGGCCAAAGAAGAGGCATTTTTTGTGCGCATGATGGACGCCAGGCTCGAGATGATTGAGGTGATCGAGGAAGTTCTGCACTTGGCTGAAAGCATAGGTGAGGTGTCCATCGATGTTGCCCCCCCGGTGTGGTGCAGGCAGAGATAGAACCTGCGAGCGCTCGGGACTCTCCCATGCTCTGCTCATCAATGGATGAGCCGTCGTGTCTTGGATGCGCACCCTGGCTGCTTCGTGAGCGCCAGCGAGTTGGAAGCCAGCGTGTTCAATTTGTTTGGCGATAAGCGAGTTCAGTAAAGGGTGCGTTACGAACAAACCGATGGCTTTGCGAGGGCGTTGCTGAGCTAAACGGTTTGTGGCGGCCACGCCGCAATATCCAGTCTCTAAGGTATGAGAAGTCATTGGGTCGTAAAAAATGGCTTTGATTTGCGTGCCTTGATCATCAGTATCAAGGGTGCCCCATTGAAAGCGCGCTGATGACCCCAGGGTGTGCACAACTAAGCGGTTGAGCTGGGTCACGAGCTCGCGAAAATCAAAACTGAGCTGAAACGATTGAACGTTGGCCGAGGTGCTGAAATGCACCATGCCATACCGCATCCAGCGCTGACCGTGAGCAGCCAGCGGCGGATTCTCTTGACTGAACCTCTTGAGCACGCGTGTTTGCTGCAAATTAACTCGAGGGCCGATTCTAGAATTCGAGGGGTCCGCGTGTTCAGCTGCAGGTGTATCGGGGGGAGGAGAACTGGGCGGAACTAGGCGGTCGGCGGATGATTCAACCAAGCGTTGTTGCTGAACGCTTAAGGCGAGCTCATCAGAGCCCTCAACCATCGAGGGAGATGCGCTTTCCATCAAACAGTGTAGGAGCGCGAGGAGCGGCGGTTGCTCAACGATGAGTCTTTCTCCGGCCCTGACGAATCGAGACTGTTTTAGCCGTTGATCACTTGAGGTATTGCGCGCTTTCGACATGACATAAGGGGGTCGGTTATGAGCTTAGATTGATAGAGAATTGTTCATTATCTGCACTTTTCAATATAGTGCGAGGCCGACGTCCTTTTGAGTGCGAGAATGCTGATGGATTACCCCACCATCGACCAGTTCGTAGGCCAAACGCCACTGGTCAAGCTTCAACGACTTCCAGGTAACACAACTAACACGATCTTGGCGAAACTGGAGGGGAACAACCCGGCTGGGTCTGTGAAAGACAGACCGGCGCTGAGCATGATCAGTGAGGCTGAAGCCAAAGGAGCGATCGTTCCTGGCGATGTGTTAATCGAGGCAACCAGCGGCAACACCGGGATCGCGCTCGCGATGGTTGCCGCGATAAAAGGCTATAAGATGAAGTTGATCATGCCGGCGCATATGAGTGAGGAGCGTAAGGCGGCCATGCGCGCCTACGGTGCAGAGCTCATATTAGTGACCCAAGAGGAAGGCATGGAGGGTGCGAGAGATTTAGCGCTCGCAATGCAAGCGCGCGGCGAAGGCATTGTCCTTGATCAATTTGCCAATCCCGATAACCCGGTGGCTCATCACGGGGCGACCGGCCCAGAAATTTTCGAGCAAACCCGTGGGGAGATCACCCATTTTGTGAGCTCAATGGGAACCACGGGGACTATTATGGGCGTTTCAAAGTATTTCAAATCTGTGAAGCCCACCGTACAGATTGTTGGTCTACAACCTAGTGAAGGCCAGGCGATTCCGGGCATTCGGCGTTGGCCAGAAGCGTATTTACCAAAAATATACGACCCTTCTCGAGTTGATCGCATCCTTGATATCGATCAACTCGAGGCCGAATCGATGATGCGGCGATTAGCCAGGGAAGAGGGAATTTTCGCTGGCGTATCCTCGGGTGGCGCGATCGTCGGTGCGCTGCGAATCAGTCAGGAGGTCGAGCACGCGACCATTGTCGCCATCATCTGCGACCGGGGTGACCGTTATCTTTCAACCGGTGTTTATAACGCCGACATGTCTTAAAATAGCAGTCCCAGGGAGCGAGGGCCTCAGCTAGGCAGGGATGCTATGGCGAGACGTCAAAAACAACCGAGAACGGCTGCGGTCACGGACCTTGCAGATGAGGGCTATGGACTAACCGAAGACCAACGGTTTGCTGTCTATGGATTGCTCCCAGGCGAGACCGCGACGATCTTGCCCAGAAAGAAGAAGAAAGGCGTCTGGCTTTCATTGCACGAGAATCGTCAGGGTGAACACCCAGACAGAGTCACTCCAGCATGCGCGCATGCTGATGTTTGTGGTGGGTGCGCTTTTCAACATCTCGCTCACGAGCGCCAAATAGAATTTAAAGAAGCTCGGCTCAAGCGACTGTTTGAGCCTCTTCAGCCTCTGACGTGGATGCCCCCGCTGGTTGGTTCAGCCTCCGGGTATCGCTCGAAGGCGAGATTGGGCGTGAAGTTTGTCACCAAGCGAGACGAGGTGCTGGTCGGTTTTAGAGAAAAGGCGAGCCCGTTTGTTGCAGAGATGCGTGGGTGTACTGTCCTTGATCAACGGTTGGCCGATCTGATTCCTCCGCTCAGAGAGATGATCCAGACGCTGTCGGTCAGACAGTCGATCCCTCAGATCGAAGTGGCTGCAGCAAAGCAAGGCTTGGCTCTGGTTTTTCGGCATTTGGAGCCGCTGACTGAGTCAGATATTGAAACCTTGCTGCGTTTCGAAGCGACTTTTGGCGTGCAGATCCTGCTGCAATCGGGTGGTCCAGAGACAATCATCGCCCTATCAAGTGAACAGGTGCTAGCGCTCTCATACGACCTCCCCGAAGAAGCGCTCAGCTTCGATTTTCAGCCACTCGATTTCACCCAAGTGAATTATGCGATGAACGAACGAATGACTCGGCAGGCGGTCGAGCTCCTCGATTTGAACAAGCAGGATCGCGTAATTGATGCTTTTTGCGGCATAGGCAATTTCTCGTTACCCATCGCAAAGCGGGCCGGTCAAGTCTTAGGGCTGGAAAGTTCAGTCGCTAGTGTGGAGCGAGCAAAGAGCAATGCGATAAAAAACAAAATTTCCAACGCGACTTTTGAGGTGAGTGACCTTTACAGTGATGAGGTCGCGATTCACTCGGAAGGCTTTAACAAACTGCTGATCGATCCACCCCGCTCCGGTGCAGAGCAGTTAGTGAGGGGGACTTTGATCGATTCGATGGAGCGGATCGTGTACGTGTCTTGCTATCCGGAATCGTTGGCGCGAGATTCGAGCACGCTCTGTGGCAGAGGCTTTCGTGTTGAGGCGGTTGGGTTGGTCGATATGTTTCCCCACACCACGCACTTAGAAAGTATGGCGTTGTTTGTGAGAGAACCAAGTCATGGTTGAAGCAACGAGACATCAGCGACAAATTGCGTCAGGCGCTCTGAATCTGGAGGAGTGGTTAACAGCATTCTCTTCGATGCGAGGTGGCATCGACCTTGAACGCATTAGGAAAGCCTGTGAACTCTCGCGTCAAGCTGAACAGAAAGCGTTGGCAACGGTCGGTCCCTGGGCTGAGGGACGTAGCAGTTATCTTACTGGGCTGGAGATGGTTGATATCTTGCTGCCGATGAACGCGGACGAGCCTTCCCTTGTTGCTGCCGTGATTTATCGGGCCGTCCGTGAAAATCAAATTACACTCAATCACGTGAAAAATCAGTTTGGTGCGGAAGTCGCCGGTCTTGTCGAAGGCGTCCTAAAGATGGCGGCCATCAGTAACATCCATATTCGACATGATGAAGTCGTCTTAGGCCAAACCTCAGACCAAATTGATCAGGCGAAGAAAATGCTGATCGCATTGGT
>CAYZUV010000141.1:0-5927 GCA_964481245.1 uncultured Pseudomonadales bacterium | reverse complement strand
TTTTTTGAGGCCGTGGGCGTCGAGTCACAACAGACAACGCAACACGATTGGCGTTACTTCCCCGAGATGACGCGTGATGAAATGGTCGTTTTTCGGACCTTCGATACGCAGCGGCAGGACCGCCAACTCCCGGACTGGACCCCTCATTCAGCGTTCAGAGATCCCGATGTCAAACTCGGCGAGCCTTCAAGATCATCCATTGAATGCAGGGTTCATTGCTTCTTTTTTGAAGAGCGCTAATAAGCGTACGCGGCTGACGCTCATGGGCATCATCCAATACTCAGAAGAATGTGACCTCTTGGAAACCGTTGTCGATCACGGGCCCGAGTGAAGCCCCAGTATCATGGTCCCGATCGGCATTCGTTGAAGCGCGGACCGACGCTGGCATCAGGCCCCAAACTGTCTCCTATGCTAAGCCCTTTGATGGGAATACAGAGCCACTGAGGCGCGTGATTTGACAGACAAAGGTGCATGCCGCGAGTCTCTACCGCACTCGTAGACTGCAATTTCTAACGTCCGTGATCGGACGATATCGCCGGAGCATGGACTATGAACGCAGCCACTCAAAGACTTTTACGGGAATCCCACCGATGGTTGGGACTGATTGCAGGCATCCAGCTTCTGTTGTGGACCATCAGCGGCTTGTACTTCACCCTCATTCCCATAGAGACGATTCGCGGCAACCACTTATTGGTCGAGCCGACACAGAGTTCGCCGGTCACCGCACACGAGATCATCAGTCCAAACACCTTGGTAAAACTTCAACCGGCGCTGTCGAAGTTAAGTCTGCAGGAATTCGCTTTCTCTTATCGATTGGGGCAGCCGATTTATGTCATTGAGGACCGCGTGTTTGACGCCGCCTCGGGCGAGGCGCTCCCTGCATTGACTGCAGATGAAGCTTCTCAAATCGTAATCCAACGCGCGGGCCTTCAGCCTCAGGCCACCGTGCTGTTAACCGAGGTCGAAAGCGATCATGAATTTCGTGGTGGCTCACTGCCCGTCTGGCAGGTCCAGACCGAGACAGAAAACGCACGTTTTTATGTCGAAATCCATTCTGGACGTATTCGTGCCGTTCGAACCGATGCATGGCGATGGTTCGATTTTCTATGGGCGCTTCACATCATGGATTACGAGAGCCGGGATAACTTTAATCATCTATTGGTTCAGTTTCTCTCGATCCTTGGGTTGTTGACGGTCTTCAGCGGTCTTGCGCTCTTTGTGACCACAGAAATGCTCCGTCGAGAGCGACGATCAAAAACTGGCTAATTGCCCGCAGCAAGTGGAACATTTTGAGACAGGCTTACGCGGCCTGCTCAATCAGAGCGCTCGTCGGCGTTCCCGCCATGATTCTCTCAGTTCATCTCGAAAATCGGGCGCGGCGATGTCGATCAACGCCTCGGCTCGCGAATCAACCGAACCCCCTTTTAACTTAGCGATGCCATATTCCGTCACCACGAGGTCGACGTCCGTCCTTGCCGCTGTGGTCGCCGAACCCTCTCTTAGCGCAGGTACGATTCGCGATACTTGTCCCGCTTTAGCCGTCGCGTTGAGCGCCACAATAGACAGACCGCCGTTCGAGGCGGCCGCGCCTCGCATGAAATCGACACTCCCTCCCGTGCCTGATATTTGACGCCCAGCCACCATTTCCGCGCTCACTTGACCCAAGAGATCAATCTCCACAGCGGAATTAATTGAAACAAAGTCATCAAGTTGTGAGATTACCCCCACCTCATGCGTGTAATTTGCGGGCTTAAATACAACGCTGGGCGCATCTGCGAGCGCTTGATAGAGCGCGCCGGTGCCCATTGCAATCCCAGCAATATGCAACCTCTGATCGATTCGTTTACGCGCCCCCGTGATGACACCTCGATGAATTAGAGCCAAACCAGCGTCATCGATCAGTCCGCCATGCATGCCAAGATCGTTATGCTCTGACAATGCAGCCAGGATGGCCTGTGGAATCGCGCCAATGCCGGTCTGAATACACGCGCCGTCAGGAATGAGTTCCGCAACAAGGGCCCCAATAGCCTCAGCTGCACGATCAAGCGGTGCGGGCTGCAACTCTCGTATCGGCGAGGAAACTTCCAGAATTAATGCCAATCCGGCTTCGTCAATTGCGGGCGCGCCACTGGGTGGCTTGATCTCTGGATTCTCTTGAACAACGATCGAGCGTGTGTTTCCAAGTGCGGCGGGAAGAAAGTCCAGGTTAAAGGTATGTCTGAGCACGCCTTCGGCGTCCCTCGCCGCCTGGACCAGAACCACATCGAACATCGGTCCATTCCCGATGTGGTCATACACTCGACGCATGTGCATGGGCAAAAAGTCAACTCGGCCTTCGGCGAAACCCGATCTCAAGGCTGGCGACATAAAAAAGGCCTCGACCCGAGCGTCCCGGTGCCAAGCTGAGAAATTCGTGGTGTTCAGGCCACCGATAGGAAACTGGACGTAGGTGGTACCCGCACTCAGCTCAGGCACCAAAGCCATCTGGGCCAAAAGCCCCTCGGGCTCCCCGGTTGCGCCTGGGACAAAGATTCTCGACCCGGGAACGATGAAGTCCACCAGTTGTCGCCCGATCGCATTAGTCATTCTCAATCTCTACCGGGGAAGAGCCTGCACTATATCGGATCTTGCCCTCTACGAGCTAAGGGTGGCGCCGAGGCTGCGTCGACTGCGTGCGCCACTTCGGTTCTTGGTTGGTCGTACCACCCTGGGTCTTCAAACTGACCTGGCGCGAGGCCATCTCTGACCTTCATCAGTGTAAACATGCCCCCCATCTCGATCGGACCATAAGGCCCTTCACCCATCATCATCGGCAGCGTATTTTCGGGCCCTGCATGGTGCCCCATAGCCGCGTGTTTGGCATGTTCAGCCATCCCCGTCTCGCCCATGGGCATATACCCCGGAAGCATTTCAGACAACGCCTTCGCCGCATCTGATACCTTCACGCCCACAGGATTCGCCAACTCGTGCCCCATCGCATTCATCGTGTGGTGCGCCATGTGGCAGTGGAACGCCCAATCACCAGCCACCGCAGTGAACTCAAGGTCTCGCGTTTGCCCGACACCGACGATCTCGGTGGACTCTGGACGCCACAAAGTTTTTGGCCATGGTCCTCCGTCAGAACCGGTGACCTCAAACTGGACACCATGAAGATGGATTGGGTGATTCCACATCGAGAGGTTGCCCAATCGGATGCGCACTCTCTCGCCCGTTGCTGCGACCATAGGGTCGATGGCGGGAAAGACCTTGCTATTAAATGTCCAGAGATCGAAATCTTGCAGCACGTTGGGATCGGGTCGATAGGTGCCTGGATGGAGCGCCCAATTATGGGTCAACAAGCAATAGTCGCGCTGCACCAGCGGTTGACGCGGCACTTTGGGGTGAATGATGAGCATTCCCATCATGCCAAAGGCCATTTGCCTCATTTCATCAGCATGAGGATGGTACATATGCGTACCCTGCTGTTTGAGATCGAACTCATAAACGAACGTCTCTCCCGGCTGAATATGTGGCTGGGACACGCCACCGACGCCATCCATACCGCTCGGCAGCAAGATGCCATGCCAATGAATGGTGGTATGTTCTGGTAACCGGTTGGTAACAAAAATACGAATGCGATCCCCTTCGATCGCCTCTATGGTGGGGCCTGGCGTTGATCCGTTATAACCCCAGCAGATCGCCTTCGAGCCAGGCGCAAATTCGTGTTCAATCGGTTCAGCGACCAAGTGAAACTCCTTCACGCCATCTTTCAAACGATACGGCAACGACCAACCGTTCAGCGTGCGCACAGGCACTCGATCGGTCAGCGCTGGGTCTAACCAGTGCTCACTTTCATCTCTAGATGGGGTCGCACTCTCGCTAGACAGCGCACGCACACTGTAGGCGCCGAGAAGTGAGCTCAAACCACCTATTTTTAAAAAACCCCGTCTAGTGGTCATGGGTGGCTCCATTCTTTTTTTCAGTCACAGGCGTCTTTGCGGGTGGCGGTGGCATTTCACTCTCTGTTTCGATCCGTGGGTGACGCGCTGCTGGGCGCATCCCAGAGTGGGCGTCTCCGTGCGATGAATGCATCGACTCGTGCATCTCGTGGTCCTCATGACGCTTGCTCTCCCGATTGGCTGCGGCAGGACCATGGTTCATCTTATGCTCCGCACTGTTGCGCAGATCCGGTTTCAACTCCTGATGCGCTGCCGGGTGCATCCCAGAATGGGCGTCTCCGTGCGATGAATGCATCGACTCATGAATCTCATGACCGCCATGCCCCCCCAAGTCTGGTTTGGAGCCCGAACCATGATTCATCTCGTGGTCCTCATGACGCTTGCTCTCCCGATTGGCTGCGGCAGGACCATGGTTCATCTCAGGCTCCGCACTGTTGTGCAGATCCGGTTTCAACTCCTGATGCGCTGCCGGGTGCATCCCAGAGTGGGCGTCTCCGTGCGATGAATGCATGGACTCGTGCATCTCGTGACCGCCATGGCCCTCCAGGTCTGGTTCCGGGCCCGAACCATGATTCATCTCGTGACCCATCTCATGATGCCGATGCGTCGAATGATTCATCTGCCCTCCCTGGAGGCCAGGTAACTTATCCTGCCACCTTAAAGGTTCCTGTTCCTTCAGCAACAGGCCCATACGATGGCTTAGCGTTATACGATCTAGCCAATAGGCATGAGAAACATCGAGCAGCGCATCGACTTGTTCTATTTGATCGAGTCGAGCCTGTGCTAATTCGAATACATCAATCAGCATATAACTCTCTTCTTTTTGGAGAAGCAAAGCGCGACGCTCCGATAATGGAAGAGTCTCTTCCTGTAACCGACGTATGACTCTACCTAGTTCATCCAGGCTTCGAGTCAGACTGATGACGGAAAACTCGAGTTCCCGCTCCGTCAGTTCCACTCGCAACTGACCCAGGTTGGCGCGCTTAGTTTGGGCCTTCAGGAGATCGATCTGGGTATCGAAGATAGGCACATCAAATTCTAATTTGGGCCCTTCTTGGCGCTCGTCCTCATCCTCAACCTCATAGCTCAATCCAACATTTTGCAACCATCTCATCCAACGCCGCTTCTCGACTTCATTCTCAAGCAGAGGGATGCGCGCCTTAATCGCTTGCAGGTTCCTATTGATTGCCTGCGCACTTGCTAGAGCCTCGTCTTGGGATGGGATCCGATCTCCTTGAATATCCCAAAGCGGGACGTCCAGACGCATCGCCGAGCGACTAGCCACACCCAACAACTTCGCTAGCTGCACTTTGGCAGAGAAAAGTGCTTGGTTGGCTAAGTTCAACGCGCGCTCCTCAGCACTCAATGCAAGCGCGCGATCGAGATGTTCCGTCTCAGATATATTTCCAGCCGCGAGGTAATCTGCGGACAATGCGGTCACGGCGGAAAGAAACCGAACGTGATAGTCCAGTAGTTCAACACGCGCTTGGTGCATCCCCACGTCTAACCACTGCTGCTCAAGTGATAACAACTGACCGAACAGCTCTGCTTCGAATTCGAGATTGGCAAGCGCCAATTCAAACTCCAACGCTCGATTGGTCGCGGGCACTCCGAGCAAGTCGGTCAATGAAAAGCCCACTTCAATCAACCGCTTAACCCCATCTGATGGCAGGGAAAAGCGGCCAATGCTAAAGGCCGGGTTTGAATAACCGCCCTCGTTTTGGGCGATATTGCTCAAGTTAATCTGATGGTTCAGTAGGCGCGCACGAACATCAGGACTATGTTCAAGCAGATAGCTACGCGCTTCGGAGAGTGTAGCTGGCAATGGCTGCCTCTCACTAGCCTGTGGGCTTGAGTCCATACCCTTTCGCGTAACGACCAGCGCATCTTCAATTATTGAAATCTGGCTGTCGACCGAACTATCGGGTAGCCGAGACGTACTGGTGCAAGCGACCAAGCTGGTCATCAGAGCAAAAGCAAGCCCGCGAA
>CAYZUV010000140.1:0-5951 GCA_964481245.1 uncultured Pseudomonadales bacterium | reverse complement strand
TAGAAAAAATCGAACGCCACAACGAATCCATCGTTAACGGTCAGGTGATTTTGTCAGTGAATCAGAACCGACAACACGCCGAGGGCCGAATTCATTGTTCTGGCATGGATCTTTTTGCGGAATCAACCGATCGAAATCTTTATGCCGCGATTGATGCGATGACGGACAAATTAGACCGACAGGTCACCGAGTACAAACGAAAAAAAATCAGCAAACGACATGAGTAAGGATTAGCGGGGATCGACCGACCTCGAGCGCTTGGGTCAAGCACACTGACTGAAGACGATTTAAAGTCGCGATTGAACCCGATGCATCTGAGTTTTCACTCGCGTTGTCAGCGCCCAGGCGTATTAAGCGGCTGGGGGTAACCCCAAGAAATGCCATAAGTTCGTCTGCAAATCCTGCTTTGAACCCTCGTGCTGTTTGCAATGTCTGTCGGTAGTATAATGGGCAATCCGGTCTGCGAAGGGTTTGTTCCATGCGTGTTGCTTCTATTCTCTCGCCTTCACGGACATTTTGCGGTCTCGAGGTCAGCAGCAAAAAAAGGGCGATTGAGCATGGCGCCCAGTTTATCGCCGCTTGCGATCCTCGCCTCGACGAGGGTGAACTGTACCGCTCGCTTATCGCGAGAGAAAAAATCAGCCCCACGGGCCTAGGTCACGGCATCGCCCTACCCCATTGTCGACTGCCGAATTGCACCGGCATTATTGGTGCGCTGGTCACGTTGAGTGAGCCCATTGATTTTGAGGCCATTGACGACGAACCCGTGTCAACCCTCTTCTACGTGATCGTGCCAGAGCAACAAACGGATTCGCATTTGATGGTTTTGTCGATGCTAATGGAGAAGTTCACCAACCCGCTCTTTAGACGGCGGCTCCGTCAAGCCAAGACGGCTCAGGAGCTTTACCTCGCCGCTGTCTCAGAGAACGCGTCCTAATGAGCCTACGAGATACGGCACAGGAATCGTCGAGCACGACGCATTTGGTCATTATTTCTGGGCGCTCAGGCTCTGGGAAAAGTACGGCGCTTCATGTTCTAGAGGATTTAGGATTTTACAGCGTCGATAACTTACCGGCGTCGCTGACTGAGCCGCTTCTCGATCGCTCTAAATCGCATGCACTTCCACCTCGTATTGCGATCAGTATCGATGCACGCAATACCCCTCTCGACCTTGAGGCTTTCCCAGAATTACTCGCTGAATTGAAAGACGTTAAGCTCACTGTGGTCTTCTTGGATGCTCGAACGGCGACCCTCATTCAGCGGTTCAGTGAAACGCGGAGACGACATCCGCTCTCCAGCGCCTCAGTTGATCTGAAAGAGGCACTAGAGAAAGAATCGGCTCTGCTTGATGGCCTATCCAGTATGGCGTCGCTCAAAATCGACACCACCAATCTTTCGCTCCACGAGCTTCGAGAAGAGATCCGGTTTAGGGTCGCTGAGACAGATCATCGGTGCAGCCTTCTGATTGAATCGTTCGCTTTCAAGCATGGGGTACCTGTGGACGCAGATTTCGTCTTTGATGTGCGGTCTTTACCTAACCCTCACTGGCAAGCGAACCTCCGTGCCTTGACGGGGCTTGATCAGGGCGTGATCGAGTTTCTTGAAAACCACCAAGAGGTCCTCGAAATGCGTGCCGATCTCACCAATTTCATCACCAAGTGGCTTCCAAGTCTTAAAGCGAGCAATCGGAGCTACATTACGATCGCGATCGGGTGCACAGGCGGGCAGCATCGAAGCGTTTACTTCACAACGATGCTGGGTCGACATTTCCTCGCCGAAGGTGAGCAAGTCATTACGCGTCACCGAGAAATCGAGGGCGTTTAGGCGCAGAGTTGTGATTAATCAAGCCATTATCGTCACTAATCCCAGAGGTCTTCACGCAAGATCAGCCTCGGCCATTGTGAAACTCGGTCAGACTTTCGAATCAAGCATTACATTTGAAAAAGATGGGCGCTTTGCGGGCGGGCGCAACATCATGGAATTACTTTTGCTGGAAGCGCCCAAAGGAACTTCTTTGGTGCTGCATTGTGAAGGCCCTGATGAGGCTCAAGCTGCCAAAGAGATTATCGATCTGTTCGCTAGGAATTTTGGCGAGACCGAGACCTAAGCCATGGATCGCGACCAATTTAATGCAACGCTCAGTGAAGCGATTGATCAAGGAGACGCCATTGGAATACGGGCACTATTGGAAGAGCTCGAATTCGCAGATGTTGCCGACCTATTAAGCCATTCTCCCGCGCCCTCAAGACGAGCCCTTTGGGAGAGCTTTGACGAGACGTTTAAAGGCAATGTGATCGCTTACGTTGACGAAGATCTGATTGCCGAGCTTTTCGCAGAACAAACGGCGGAGGAAATTGCCCAGGTTATTGAGCGCGTCCCAGACGCGGACGACCTCACAGACATCATTCAGAATTTGCCGCTCGCCGTGGGCGACGAAATTCTCGAATCACTGGATGAGACGAACAGAAGCCGAATCGAAAAGCTGCTCACCTACCCCACAGACTCCGCGGGCGGCCTCATGGACACCGACCTCGTGTCCGTGCGCCAAGACGTCACCATTGACGTGGTCCTGCGCTACCTTCGACGACACCAGCAGCTACCTGACGCGACCGATCAGATCTTTGTCGTCAGCGAGGAAGGTAAATTCCTTGGCAATCTCGCCATCAATAGGATTCTCGTGTCAGATCCGAACACACTTGTTGCAGACTGCATGGACCAACGATTCGAGGGGATTCCCGCAACGCTTTCTCGAAGAGAAGTGGCCACCGTGTTCGAGCGATACGATTTGATCTCCATGCCTGTATTAGACGACGAAGGCTTCCTTGTCGGTCGAGTCACAATTGACGATGTGGTCGATGTCATCATTGATGAAGCTGACCACTCGATTCTCGGTATGGCGGGACTGAGCGAAGAAGACGACACCTTTGCGCCTGTTCTGTCCAGTGTCCAGAGGCGAGCTGTATGGCTTGGCGCGAACCTTCTCACCGCTTTCCTTGCTTCCGCCGTCATTAATTTGTTTCAGAACACTATCGAAAAGGTTGTGGCGCTGGCTGTGCTTATGCCCATCGTTGCGAGCATGGGTGGGGTAGCAGGCAGTCAAACGCTCACGTTGGTCATTCGGGGCATGGGCCAGGGCATTATCCACTCAAACAATGCGAGTTGGCTCGTTCGTCGTGAAGTTGGCGTCGGTGTGGTCAATGGACTTGGGTGGGCGGTCGTCGTGGGTTTGGGCACATTACTTGTCTTCAGCGATCGCCAACTAGCATTCATCATCGCCATCGCCTTAATTATCAATATTTCTGTCGCCGCAATCACCGGTGCAATCCTGCCACAGCTACTTTCAAAACTTGGTATTGATCCAGCCATTGCCGGGATGGTGGTGCTGACCACCGTCACGGACGTGGTGGGTTTTCTGTCATTTTTAGGCCTGGCTGCGCTCTTTTACGCGTGAGGAATCCATGACCGAGCTTGAGTCAACCATCGTCAGTAAATCTCAAGAAAAACGAGAGGCAGAGGCGGTGTCGCAGCTTGCCGAACAACTTTGCCAACTAAAGCGCAAGCAGTTGGATCGACTCCCCTACCCAAATCTCGTCGATGCCATTATGACGTATCAAAAAATCACCAAGGGGAACGCGAGGAAGCGGCAACTAGGTTTCATTAGTCGACAATTGAGGCGCTTGGATCTCGATGTCATCAAAACGCTGATTCAAAGATTTGACAGCTCAACCCCTCAGCACCAGCAACTCATCAGCCAGCTTGAGCATTACCGGTCGCGCCTCGTTGCGTCAGACCCATCGGTTATTGACGAACTATCTACGCACTTTCCGAGCATCGATCGGCAGCATCTAAGATCGCTTGTTAGACGCGCGCAGAAGGAGATCGAGGCGGTCGACGAGGGGGAGACGTCATCAGAGCGTGAGGGCGAGCCGTTGGTCTCACTGGTTGACTCGTTTCGATCAAAGCCGGCTGCAAAAGATCTTTTTGCCTACCTCAAATCGCTTGCCGACGAACACCTCATCAACCTTGCCATGCCGGAATCTGACGCCTAATAGTCTTGAGCTGCGCAAGATCAAGATCGACGACCAGGAGTCCTGGGCGATCGGTCAAGCGTCCAATAATATCGCCCCAGGGGCTTACCACCATTGAATGACCGTAAGTTTCTCGGCCGCTGTCGTGTACCCCAGTCTGACAAGCGGCCACCACGAACGCTGAATTTTCAATCGCCCGAGCACGCAATAGCACCTCAAAGTGAGCTTCACCCGTTGGCCGAGTAAACGCCGAGGGTATCGCAAGGATTTCAGCGCCCATGCGCGTCAATTCACGATAAAGGTATGGGAATCGAATGTCGTAGCAGACACTGAGGCCCACCATGGCAAATGGTGTGGGCACAACAACCGGGGCGGTACCCGGCTCGTAAGTCGCTGATTCTTGATAGATCCGGGCTGCATCATTGACTTCTACGTCAAAAAGGTGGCGCTTATCGTACCGACCAACCACGTCGCCATAGGGATCTATAACCATCGAAGCCGCGCGAACGCGCCCCCCGTCAACCTCACTTCCGTCTGGACGGGTTGCAAGCGGTAACGTGCCACCAAAGATCCAGGTGCGTTTTTCCTCAGCTAAGGTTCTAAGGGCCAACAGGATGCAATCTTTCTCCAAAGCATGTACTGGCGGTTGATTTAAACCTTCAGATTCCGCCCGCCCTAATGCCAACACGTCGCTCGATGCCAATGCGGCAAAGTTTTCGGGTAGAAAAATAGCATCGACAGCACCTGGCTGAATATCAAGCAAGATAGATCGTAATTGTTCGAGACTGATTTCAACCTTCCAACTACTGGTCATCTGCACAAGTGCGATACGAAAGCTAGTCGACTCAGGGGAGTTCACTTTTTCAATCATGGGGATTTGCTCTCAGCCATGGCCTCGGTGCCGGGCGAATCCATCACCTCTTCGGTCGACGCTCGGATCGACGAATCAAACACCGCCACCAACTCGACCATGGGCTCCTCGAGCGTTCCTTTGAGCTCGTACTTCAAGCTGGTTAACTCATCGATTTGATTCTTGAACACTTGCTGGGCAAGCAAGACGCCCGCACCCACGAGCGGGCCCGTTGCAATTGCACTGTAGGCTGCATACCAAGGTAGATTTTTATTGAGTGGCAACGTGACGATTAAATCGTAGTCGATCACTTCACTTGGCACTGCCAACTCACCCGCAAATGTGAGTTGACTACCTGGCCCAGAGATCACCACAGGATCCTTCGTCTGAATCAGACCAGGCGTGAGTTTGAAGCTACCCCCCACCTCATTAAATGCATGACCTTCCCCCAACACGCTTGCCAAATCTAAGCTAAGTCGTTGAGCGATTTCTGCAAAATCAAAAACTCCCAAAAGTTTTAGAGCACCACTCGCCGCATCCGCTTGAACGATTTTCCCTTTGCCACCTTCTAGCGAGAATGCCCCGCTTAATCGGGTTTCACTGATGTTGAGGGGCGAGCCAGGCCACACGAAGTCTGCTTGCATCGAAAAATCACTGCCTTCAAGACCTGCGGCGAATCCCCAAGCTTCCAATGAGGCGCGAACATCTGGAACGGCTATGGTCCCCTTAAAATGCGAGGTTGAATCTCGCGCCGCTATCTGCCAAACAAGTGGTTCCGAACTTGAAACATCCATTCCTTTGACTTGTGCTGAGAGATTTTCGATCTGTACAGCGGCGTCAACGGGGACCACGTCGAAAGACCAAGCGCCGTAATCCTCTCCATCAACCGTCAGTGATCGAAGATCCAAACGCATCGGCACCAAATCCTCACTTTTAAGCCCCAATAGCGGATCACCCGAATCGTCCGATGTCAGGTCCAAATAATCGATCAATGCCTCCACACGTTTGGTGTCGCTATCGTTCACTTGGATCCGACCTTTGATCTCATCGTCCGAGACATCAAATACCCAAGC
>CAYZUV010000139.1:0-5971 GCA_964481245.1 uncultured Pseudomonadales bacterium | reverse complement strand
ACGCTTAATCTGCTTGTCGGCGAAGGAATGCAGGGATATCAAGATAGTCTAAATCTTGCTGTTTCAATTCAGATTTACCTTGAGTCATCGCCCTATTTCGAATGACCGTGGGTTTATCCAAAACGCCATAGTCGGGCACACCATCACCGGCCAAGCGCTTGCGAAGTTCGGTTTGCAGTTCCGCCGTTTTCTTATCTTCATCAAGACCTAAGCCCGTCGCGACAACGGTGACTCGCATCTCATCACCCATTTCTGGGTCGATCACTGTGCCTATGACCACAGTCGCGTTTTCAGATGCAAAATCCTCGACCGTCGCGCCGACTTGCGAGAACTCAGTGAGTGTAATGTCTAAACCAGCCGCAATATTCACAAGCAAGCCCCGAGCGCCAGAAATATCGATGTCTTCAAGTAGCG
Organism: uncultured Pseudomonadales bacterium; assembly: GCA_964481245.1. GTDB lineage: Bacteria > Pseudomonadota > Gammaproteobacteria > Pseudomonadales > Azotimanducaceae > UBA9926. The sequence goes on along the minus strand of CAYZUV010000139.1, from coordinate 5,557 downwards.
GTGAACGAACCGCTGCCTCGGCAGCCTCGATGGCACGATTTTCACCTCGAGCGAGTCCGGATCCCATCATCGCCATGCCCATTTCTGACATCACAGTGCGCACATCAGCAAAATCTACATTAATCATGCCCGGGCGAATAATAAGGTCGGCGATTCCCTGAACGGCCCCCAACAACACGTCATCCACGGTGGAAAACGCCTGGAGCAACGGCGTGTCTTGCCCCATGATGCTCAGTAACTTTTCGTTTGGCACAGTGATCAGGGAATCCACATACTCTGAAAGCTCCGCAATCCCCTGCTCAGCGATCTGCATCCTTTTCTTTCCCTCAAACGGGAAAGGTTTGGTCACGACCGCAACGGTTAACACGCCCATTTCGCGAGCAATTTGCGCGACAATCGGTGCGGCGCCTGTGCCGGTGCCGCCACCCATACCCGCGGTAATAAACACCATATCGGCGCCATCGAGGGCTTCGCGCAAGAGCTCCTTGTCTTCGATCGCGGCTTGCTTCCCTCGCTCTGGGTTGGCCCCAGCACCCAAGCCCTTCGTCACATCATTACCGAGCTGCAACAGGGTGCCTGACTTCATGCGCTGCAACGCTTGCGCGTCCGTATTTGCACAGATGAAGTCAACACCGTCAATCTGTCGATCCACCATATGCTGGACGGCGTTACCGCCACCGCCGCCCACACCGATGACTTTAATGACCGCATGCTGCGGTGAATTATCTACAAGTTCAAACATGGATGATTCTCCTGACCGATTTATCCAAGGTTGTTATTGTCCGAGCAACCAGTTCTTGACTGACTGCCAAACAGAAGTGCTCGGCACATCCGCGCGACTCGCGCCATGCCTATGAGCCGTATTTCCAAGACCGTACTGAAGAAGCCCGACTGCGGTTGCGTAAATAGGGTTTCTGACAATATCTGAGAGGCCCGCAACGCTTTTGGGCTTACCAATACTGACGGGCATGTGAAAAATTTCCTCGGCGAGTTCAACCACGCCTTCCATTTTGGATGTGCCACCTGTCAGCACGATGCCCGCGGGGATCAAATCTTCAAAGCCGCTGCGCCTCAGCTCCGCCTGAATCAAATTAAAGAGTTCCTCATAGCGAGGTTCGATAACCTCCGCCAGCGCCTGCCGGGACAGATCTCGATCTTGACGCTCACCAACACTCGGCACCTTGATGGTTTCGTTCTCACCTGCCATCGAAGCCAGCGCACAGCCATACTTGATTTTGATCTCTTCCGCATTCTGGGTTGGCGTGCGCAATGCCATAGCGATGTCGTTCGTCACTTGATCACCGGCAATAGGAATGACGGCAGTGTGCTTGATAGCGCCATCCGTAAAGATCGCGATATCCGATGTGCCACCACCAATATCCACCAGACAGACGCCTAAATCTTTCTCATCATCCGTCAAGACGGCATAGCTCGACGCCAGTTGTTCGAGAATGATGTCGTCAACCGATAGACCGCATTGGCCAATGCACTTCTCGATATTTTGCGCAGCGTTCACTGCACAAGTGACCAGGTGCACCTTCGCCTCCAATCGCACGCCCGACATCCCCAGCGGTTCTTTGATCCCCTCTTGGTTATCAATCAGAAACTCTTGAGGCAGGATGTGTAGGATCTTCTGATCCGCTGGAATGGCAACTGCCTGAGCCGCGTCTATGACCCGATCAATATCCGGCTGGAACACCTCACGATCTCTAATCGCGACTATCCCATGAGAGCTCATGCTTCGAATGTGACTCCCCGCAATGCCGGCATAAACGGATTGAATCTGGCATCCCGCCATCAACTCCGCCTCTTCGATCGCTCTTTGGATCGATTGAACCGTGGAATCAATGTTGACCACCACGCCCTTTTTCAGCCCTCTCGATGCATGGCTTCCGATGCCAATAATTTCCAATTGCCCCTCAGGACTCATCTCTCCAACAATGGCGACAATTTTCGAGGTGCCAATATCCAAGCCCACCACCATACGACCCGCGACGTTTTGATTCATAGCGTATTCCCCGAGGTAATATCTGCGTTGGATGACCACATCTGATCCAGTGTTGGCAGCGGGCCATTAATGGCCACACCGTCTGGGTAGCGCGCATCGATCCGAAGTCCATCCATGCCCTTGTTATGGTTTTGGATGCGTTGAATCACAGCCAGTGCCCGTGCTAACCGCTCACTGAGATCTTCACTGCCCAGCAAAACGGTCCAACCGTTATCGAGTTCAAATTCAACTGACCCACGATCTAAGACTCTGAGCACCTCGATCCGATGTGAACCCAAGGCTTGGCTCACTTGCTGATAGGTCCTCATCACCAAGTCGATTTGGTCCTCTGGACCGTGCAAGTGAGGCAAGTCAAATCCGGTGAGATAAGGGGACGCAAAGCTCACACCATGTTGATTAATGAATCCAAGATCATTCCAATAAGCGATCGGCGTTTCAGGCACGACCTCGAGCAGCAACTCACTTGGCCAACGCAGCGTAACGTCAATTCGCTCGACCCAATCAATTCGCTCAAGCGTGCCTTTAACCAGCTCAATATTTTCCAGCTCGCTCGCGATACCGGTCATAGCTGAGCGGAGCTCAGATTTCTGCCTCTCGTTAATCTCACCCCGTATAAGTACCACGTCAATTCCGCGCTCAGCTGGCGCGAGCCCTCTTGCGAGGCCAGCCATAGCGATAATGCCCACCAGCACCGCAGCCCAACCAAAAACTCTCACCACGCTAGCGACCTCCTATCTGCTGAGCCGTCTGTCCCTGTTGCGACTGACTCTGCCATTGATTGAATAGACGGGCGGCCAACGCTGCTGTCTCACCCGCACCCTGGGTCAACAGCACATCGCCATCGAGCAGAATGTCGGCAATATGGTCTTGCACCAAGTCCACGTGCTCTAGCCAGTGCACCCGATCACCCATCTCAAGTTTTAATTGGCGATATAAGTCCTCACCGGTTGCGCCTGGAATGGGCGACTCTCCGGCTGCATAAACCTCAGTCAGCAAGAGCACATCGACGGTTTTAAGCACTTCGACAAACTGATCAAAGAGCTCACTGGTCCGCGAGTATCGATGAGGCTGATAAACCATCAGCAATCGAGAACCGGGCCAACTGGCGCGCGCTGCCTCCACTGTGGCTCGCACCTCGCTGGGGTGATGCCCATAATCATCAACCAGCAAAAAAGAGGTTCCCCGGATACTGCATTGCCCCAAAACCTCGAAGCGACGACCCACGCCAGAGAATTCAGCAACGCCTCGCTGCATCGCGCTATGATCTAATTCTTGATCAAGACCAACAGCGATGGCAGCCAGCGCATTTAAGACATTGTGTCGGCCAGGCATCGCGAGCTGCACTCGAAAATCCGCCTCATAACGAGGGGCCCACACATCAAAGCTTGATAAGGTGCCTACTTGTTGCCAATTCCGAGCTTGCACATCAGCGTTTTCTGAAAATCCATAGGTCAAAACCGGGCGCGTAATACCGGGAAGCATTGATGCAACGATAGGGTCGTCAAGACAGGCAATCAGTAATCCATAGAAGGGCAAGTTATGAATGAAACCGTGGAAGGCTTCTCTGAGCTTGCTGAAACTACCCTCGTAATTAACGAGATGATCACGGTCAACATTGGTTAACACCGTAATCATCGGCTGCAAGTGAATAAAGGAAGCATCACTCTCATCGGCTTCCGCAATCAGGTAGCGACCAGATCCCAGCCGAGCATTACTCTGAACCCCCTTCAACAGACCACCAATGATAAAGGTGGGATCCTTTTCAGCCGCAGCAAAGAGACTTGCAACAATGCTGGTGGTGGTGGTCTTGCCATGGGTGCCCGCAATCGCGATACCGAAGCGGTAGCGCATGAGCTCACCGAGCATTTCTGCACGGCGAACAACTGGAATTCTGGCGTCTTTGGCGGCTCGGACTTCTGGATTCGTCTCCGAAACCGCACTCGATGTCACGACCACGTCACAGGATCGAACGTGTGTCGCCTCGTGGCCAATAAAAATCTGAGCGCCTAATGCGGCAAGTCGGTCCGTAACTGCGCTCGCCTTTAAATCAGAGCCTGAAATCAGGTATCCCTGATTAAGCAGCACTTCAGCGATTCCACTCATCCCAGCCCCACCGACGCCGACAAAGTGAATCGCTTGTACGCGACCCATCTCACCGCTTCTAGCGCTGTGCTCGTATTCAGCCATGCTGAGCCCTCCCCTTGCGATTGGGAGGCGGGGGTGCATGGCGAATTTCCCATTCAATGCGGAGCAAGAGACCGATCATCAGCCCGGTGACAAGAAGACTATTTCCGCCGAAGCTCATCAGCGGGAGCGTCAAACCTTTTGTTGGCAGAACACCCAGATTGACGCCTAAATTGATCAGCGCCTGAACACCTAGCATGACTGAGATCGCTGCCGAGAGCGCGCCGTGGTATACAAAATCAAGTCGCAGCGCAATTTTCGAAATAATCAGACCTCGACTGATCAAAACCGCGAATGCAATGAGCGTCACCAGCGCACCGGCAATACCAAGTTCCTCAACCAGAATCGAGAACAAGAAGTCGGTGTGTGCCTCGGGCAAATAAAACAATTTCTGAACAGAGTTCCCTAACCCAAGTCCAAACCACTCACCTCGACCGATGGCGATCAGTGCCTGCGTCAATTGATAGCCACCACCAAATTGATGGGCCCATGGATCGGTAAACGCCGTCAACCGTGCAAGCCGATAAGGCTGCAGGAAAATCAAAAGCGCCACCAAGCCCGCACCAATCAGTATGGTTGGCAAAAAATACTTCATTGGTGTCTTGATCAAGAAGAGAACGGCAAAGACGCCGCTCATCATCACGATGACCGCTCCGAAATCGGGTTGCGCAAGAAGCAGAGCGCTCAACAGCATGGCCAGACCAATGGGCAGGAGGTAGCCCTGCAAGGTCGTCGGGTCCAGCCCCGAAGGACGCGCCACATAGCCAGCGATAAACATGGCAACAAAGACTTTGACGAATTCGGACCCTTGAAGCGTGAAAAAACCCAAGGGGATCCAGCGCGTGGCACCGTTGACTTCTCGACCCACGCCAGGAATCAGGACCAAGATCAACAGCAAAAGCGCCAATAAGTAGGCGATGATATGCAGCTTCTGCCAAACGCGAATGGGCGTTGCGAGCGCGAAGGCAAGCGCGCCAAAGGCGAGCGCCAGAAAAACACCGTGCCTAACGAGCAAATGAAATGGGTGACCAAAACTGCGAGCGGAAATTTCGGACGAAGCAGAGCCCACCATGACGAAGCCTAATAAAAGCAAAAACAAGGTCGACCCAAGGATTGCCCAATCGAGCGGGGCCCCTGCGTTAGACGAAAGGTGAGACATGCGGACGGCATTCATGCGGCCATCTCCAACACCTGCTGACGAAAGGCATCGCCCCGCACTTCAAAGTTTTCGAATTGATCAAAGCTCGCGCAAGCCGGCGAGAGCAAGATAACGTCACCGGATTCAGCCGATTGAAAGGCCAAATCCACCGCCTCTCTGAAGTGGATACAACGCATCGCATGCCACTCATCGCTCAGCTGATCAAA
>CAYZUV010000138.1:0-6045 GCA_964481245.1 uncultured Pseudomonadales bacterium | reverse complement strand
GTGTGTCGCTGATCTTCCGGGCGCTCGCTCGTCAGGCTGAGCGAGTTCTCAATCGGCGGGCAGACTGTGCTCGATCTTTCAGATGATCGTTCAACACGGTCTTGGTCTCGCGCAGATTCATCTCCGCGGGTTGCCCCATGATGATGGCAAGTGAGACCTGGAGTGCATCGAGCAGTGCCAGGGTCGCAAGACGAGAGTTCATCGGCGTGTAAATGTGGGTGTTCTCCCCGACTTCGCAATCAAAAACCAGGTCAGCCCGAGCTGCCAGTTCCGACCCGCGGCGTGTAAATGCCAGCGTGCCGACGCCCTGTGCCCTGCACCGGTCAAGGGCATCGACGAGCTCAGGCCACTCGCCCGTTTGAGAAATAAAAATGAATACCTCGCCCGGTTGCGCAATGGCTGCAGACTGCAGAATCGTGGGGGTATCGAGCGCGGTGCGGCAAGGAATACCTAAACGGAAGAATTTATGCTGCGCATCTTGAGCGACAAAGCCAGATGCACCCAGTCCCGCAAACACAATTTGCCTCGCATCTTTGAGCAGCGACGCGGCTGATTCAAAGGGCATGGCAGGTGCAAGATGTGACACGTCCAAAAGCGTCCTTGTACAGCTTTCTAAGACCTTCGCAACAGCATCTGAGACAGGGTCTCGATCAGTGATTGTCTGGTGTAAAACAGAATCCATGTTCCCTGATTGTGCGAGCAGTTCGTCTTTGAAGCTTCGGAAACCTGAATAACCCAGCCTTCGGCAGAAACGGATGATGGTGGGTTCGCTTACCGCAACGTGCTTGGCGAGTTCGGCAATGGACATCCTCAGAACGAGACGGGCATCACTTAAAACAAACTCCGCCACCTTCAATTCCGCCTTTGAACAATGGGCTGCTTGACGCTCAATGAGAGTTAGAAATGCATTCATAAGTAGCAAAACTACACAAATACACCTTGATTGTCACCATAAAACAGTAGTTAAATTACGGGCTTTCATTTCAAGTGGTTCTGGTATGGCACAACTCAATCCCGTCGACCCCTTCGATTTGGTCATTTTCGGGGGAGCAGGGGACCTCGCCCTGCGCAAGCTTTTGCCTGCGTTGTGGCACCGCCATTGTGATGGACAGTTACCGCCGTTGAGCCGGATCATTGGTGTTGGCCGTAGCCCATTGAATCGAGAGGAATATCTCGAGCTCGTGGCTGAATCTATTGAGGCGTCCTTTTTCGGAGAGGACGAGCAGACTTACTGGCCCTCGTTCGCCGAGCGAGTTGATTACGTCGAAGTGGATGCCATGGATGCAGATACCTGGGATCCGTTATGCGCATGTCTTGAAGGGCGTGAGTCAGTGCTGCGCGCGATTTACCTCGCGACGGCTCCTTCGCTCTACGGACCGGTTGCCCGAGGGTTTCATCAACGGAACTTGATGGTGCAAAACATGCGGATCGTCCTTGAGAAACCGGTAGGGCGAGATTTTGCATCGGCGCGAGACATCAATGACGAAGTGGGCGCTTATTTTGCAGAGAGCCAGATCTTCCGAATCGATCACTACCTAGGCAAGGAGACGGTCCAAAACCTCCTTGCGTTACGGTTTGGTAACGCGATTTTTGAGCCGCTCTGGCGACGAGAGGTGATCGATCACGTTCAAATCACCGTCGCAGAGGAACTCGGGGTTGGCGATCGCGTGGGTTTTTACGATGACATTGGCGCGCTGCGCGATATGGTGCAGAACCATCTGCTGCAGCTCGTGTGTCTTGTTGCAATGGAACCGCCGGCCAGCCTGGACGATGACGCCGTACGCGACGAAAAAATCAAAGTGCTGAGGGCGCTCAAACCGCTCACAGGCGAGGCGCTGAAGTCAGCGTCCGTTCGCGCTCAGTATCTCTCGGGCGCCGTTAAAGGGCAGCTTGCGTCGAGTTACGAAGAGGAATTGGGCTCGCCAAGTCAAACAGAAACTTTTGTGGCGTTGAAGCTCGAAATCGATAACTGGCGCTGGTCTGGCGTACCTTTTTACCTGCGCACGGGGAAACGTCTCCCAGAGAAATATTCTGAAATTGTTATTCAATTCAAACCCGTGCCACACACCATTTTTGATGCCCGGGTCAGTGCGACCTTGCCGAACCGGCTAGCCATCACGCTGCAACCCGATGAAGGCGTTAACCTCACCATGATGGCCAAAGAGCCGGGACCAGGCGAGTTTAGTTTGCGGCCGGTGTCGCTAGATTTGAGTTTCGAAGAAACCTTCGGCATCCGTTATCCCGATGCTTATGAGCGGCTCGTCATCGAGGTGTTAAGGGGCAACCAGGCACTCTTTATGCGACGGGATGAAATCGAAGCGGCCTGGCGCTGGAGTGACGGCATCCTTGAAGGTTGGGCGCAGTCGAAGCAAGCGCTTGAAACCTATGTCGCGGGCTCATGGGGGCCCTCTGCAGCTTCAATGATGCTCGATCGATCGGGGCGGGCATGGAACTGATCGGCTTTGAAACGCGAGACGCAGCTTCCGTGGCTGCTGCTGAGTTCATTGCTTCGGTGGCTCAGTCCAGCCTCAGTATTGCCGACGAAGTTATTTTCGCGCTGTCAGGCGGCACATCGCCGAGGCAGTCCTTGGTGCATCTCGGTGGGATGGACTTGCCATGGGATCGAGTGTGGGTGACGTTAACCGATGAGCGCCAGGTGCCTCGAGATCATGACGCCAGCAATTATCGCTTGCTCAGTGAGACGCTTTTTTTGGGAAGGGCGAGCCGAAACAGATTTTTGTCGCTCGAGGAGAGCAACTTTCAAGAAAAGGCGAATGTGCCGCTGATCCCGCTGCTTGGTATGGGCGAAGATGGACACTTTGCTTCTATTTTCCCGGATGCATCTGCCCTCGATACGCTGCTTGACGCTGAAGGTGAGTGCTGGATTCAGGCAGTGAACACGACCGCAAGTCCATACCCGCGCGTGACGCTGACGATGAAGAGCCTAAGTCGCTGCGTGCACGCAGGGTTATTGGTGTTTGGCGACGCCAAAAAAGCCGTATTAGAGAATCCGGACAACTATCCAGTGGGCGCGTTGATTGGGCAGTTGGGCTCGCGCTTACACGTTTTTTGGTCACCATGACGCAACCGAGGCGAATGAATAATCAAAAAAGTAGGTGCCAGTAAAGGAAGGGCAATCCAGGCGCGCCTGAAAATGTGCCAGCGGCATCGGTTTGAGGCGGGCACATAGGTCCGTCTAGCGCCAAAACCAAAACCAGAACCAGAACCAGAACCAGAACTAGGGCCGAATCCAAATTCACAACCGAATAACTCAAGCGCAAGAAAACCTATCCAAAAAAGGCAGAAAGAGGCCGAAGTGGAAGTTGACGTGAAAATGACTCAAAGGGCTTGAATGCGCACGAGCGTCAGCGCCTTGAGAGAAACACCCAAGAGAAAATCCTATGAAAGAGGTCAACGCGGTGGTTGCCGCAGTTACAGATGAGATCCGATCACGAAGCCGTGATTCGCGCCGACGCTATTTGGATCGAATGGCCAAGGCGGCTCAAGCAGGGCCTGCTCGAGGCCATTTGTCTTGCAGCAATCTAGCGCATGGTATGGCGGCTTGTGGGCAATCGGATAAGCAGCGGCTCACCGATGACTTAGTCCCCAATGTCGGTGTTGTGACTGCTTACAACGACATGCTGAGCGCGCATGCACCCTACGAAACCTACCCTCAGCAAATTAAAGCTGCGGCCGAGGCGTTGGGAGCGGTGGCGCAAGTGGCTGGCGGCGTGCCGGCGATGTGTGATGGCGTCACACAGGGTCAACCGGGCATGGACTTATCCCTCTTTTCGCGTGACGTCATTGCGATGTCGACGGCGGTTGCGCTATCGCACAACATGTTCGACGCCGCGCTGTGTTTGGGCGTGTGTGACAAGATCGTCCCAGGCATGTTGATGGGCGCGCTGAGCTTTGGCCATTTACCCGTGATGTTTGTGCCCGCAGGGCCGATGCCTTCGGGGCTTTCGAACAAAGACAAGGCTGCAGTTCGGGAAGCCTATGCCAGTGGCTCGGCCACCAAATCCGATCTGATTGCCGCAGAGTCTGCGGCTTACCACAGCCCCGGGACTTGCACCTTTTATGGCACTGCCAACAGTAATCAAATGCTGCTTGAGTTTATGGGACTGCAATTACCAGGCAGTTCGTTCGTGAACCCGAATGATCCCATGCGCGAGGTGTTCACTCGGCAATCGGTCCAGACGGTGTTGGCCAATGCACAGACCGGCGCTCGCTATGCGCCACTGGGTGAAATGGTAGGTGAGGAAACAATTGTGAATGCCGTCGTCGGATTGCTTGCGACCGGGGGTTCAACAAATCACACCCTGCATTTGGTGGCAATCGCAAAAGCGGCTGGGATTATTCTTGACTGGCGAGACATGGCGACGCTGTCGTCTGTGGTGCCGCTTCTTGCAAGCGTTTATCCCAACGGCAGTGCTGATGTAAATCAGTTCCAAGCGGCGGGTGGATTGCCTGTCGTGATTGGTGAGCTTTTAGCGCATGGACTCTTGCACGAGAATGTCAAAACCTGCGTGGGTGAATCGCTGGAGGATTTTGCCCGCGCTGCCAAGTTGTCTGGCGAAATCATCGAATGGCCTGCGGAGCGCGCGACCTCTAGCGATTACACGATCCTGAGCACCGCCAAGAACCCCTTTCAACCCGAAGGCGGCATTCGTGTGGTCCAAGGTGAGATCGGGCGCGCGGTGGTGAAGGTATCCGCTGTGGCGCGAGCCCACCGTCAGATCGATGCCCCCGCGCGCGTGTTCAATTCTCAAGACGCATTTGCCCAGGCCTTTGAGTCGGGTGAGCTGAATGAAGATATGGTGGTGGTATTGCCAGGGCAGGGGCCGCAAGCGATGGGTATGCCAGAACTCCATCGGTTAACCCCCTACCTCGGTGTGATGCAAAACCGGGGACTTAAGGTAGCGCTGCTGACTGATGGTCGAATGTCAGGCGCCTCCGGCAAGATTCTGGCCGCGATTCAAGTGACGCCAGAGGCAGCAGCGGGTGGTTTGATCGGTCGCATTAAAACGGGTGATCGGATTGTGATTAACAGTGAGACCGGCGAGCTGCGTGTGCACGCTGATCTCCAACTGCGTGAGCCAGTCTCATTAGCCGATGAGGAGGCCGTTGGTATGGGGCGAGAATTGTTTCAGGTCTTCCGTGATCGTGTGTCTTCAGCAGACGCTGGCGCGAGCGTCGTGCTATGAATGCGATGAATCTGATTGCTGCGAAGAGCATCGTCCCGGTGGTCGTTATTGAAGATGCTGCGAAGGCGTTGCCACTCGCACGCACACTCTTCGATGCGGGGATCCAATCCATCGAAATTACACTGAGAACGGATGCGGCGATGAACGCACTTGAGACGATCACGCGTGCCAGTACGGGATTGGTGGTGGGCGCAGGCAGCGTTGTTAGCCCAGAGCAGTTGATCAGGGTTCAGGCCGCCGGCGCGGATTTTGCGGTGAGCCCAGGGTCAACCTCGAGACTACTAGATGAGGCGGAAAAGCAAAGTTTCCCTTTTGTGCCGGGAGCGGCGACAGCGAGTGAAGTCATGAATTTGCTTGATCGAGGTTACACTCTTCAGAAGTTCTTCCCCGCTGAACCACTTGGCGGCCTCGCCATGATTCAAGCGCTTGCGGCGCCCATTCGGTCGGTTCGCTTCTTCCCAACCGGGGGCATCAACGCCTCCCTGGCTGCGACTTACCTTCGTGATCCTTCGATTCATTGCCTCGGCGGTTCTTGGTTTGTACCCAAAGCGGCTCTGGCCGCAGGTGATTTTGAAACGATCGCTCGGTTGGCAAAGGAAGCTCAGAGTGTCGCGCTCAGTGCCGCGGAGTGATGATATCCGCTGAGCCGATGGGTTTGACTGGGTCTCTCTGCCCGCTTCGGGCACAATGGATAGCCGCTAACGAGCATGGATGAATCTGAAGGGACTGCGATGAAGTCTTGGCATTTAGTCGCTGATATTGGTGGTAGCAATGCGCGTTTCGCCGTGGCGGACACGGTGGATGATGCACTGCATGACAGTCGAACCTACGCTGTGAG